>JAKSQV010000001.1 GCA_024403935.1 Ruminococcus sp.
AAGAAGTTCATCGGTTGGAGAATCCGCGGTGACAACAGCGGCAATGTCTACTATACCGGTCAGGACTTAGAGTACACCTCTGCGTTTGCGCGTACAGAGGTGGACAAGGACGGAAAGACCAAAAAGGTAATAACTCTTGATGCAGTTTATCAGGAGGTTAATACCGCGAAGATCATCTATGATGCAAACGGCGGTACTGTTGCTTCAGGTGCTGATTTAGGCGCTCCGACCGACACTGATCCTATCATTACCCCCAACAGAAAGTACACTGCTGCCACAGGCACTATCAGCAACCTCGTAAACAATTCGGGCGTTCAGCTCAGCAGCGGTGAAGGATTTTCCAACGGCGTATACGAATTCACAGGCTGGAACACAAAGCCCGACGGCTCAGGTCAGCATTTTGACAAGAGCGCTATCGTGAATGTCGATTCCGATGAGCCTGTAACTCTCTATGCTGAGTGGAGAATAAAAGTCTACTTCGATAAGAACAATGAAAATGTCGAGTGGGGCGATGAGTGGAATACAGATACGAAATATGCGTATGACAGTAATACAGGACGTTATTATATAACTACTTATCTGCACGCTGTCATTGATGAGCCGCCCTATGAGCTTATATCCTCAAAGTCGGATGAATCATTCCTTTTCTGGGGAGATGCTCGTTATACCGAAGAACTTGAGGAATTCGATTTCAGCCAGCCTGTTGAAGCGGAAATGATACTCTATGCCGATTATGGCACACCTTTGAATGTACCGATTCATGTGGCAGATTCGTCCCAAAAAATAATTGAAAATAAGGATAATGAGTGGCGTATACAATCCGGCATTTCTGTCCGTGCAGGTGTAGATGTTCCGCTGACTAAAAAAACCGACACAACAGATTATGTTGATGCAGCCAAAGTTAACGGTTATGAGTACGCATTTGCTTGTCTGAGCGACAGCTTTAAAAATGTCTCCGACAGCAAGACCATTGCATCCGTCACATACAATCGTTCAGAAAAGAGAGTATGGGTGAAATACACGGACGGTACAAGCGGTCCGATGCCGACAGACAAGGAAATATACCTTGTTTTCTACAAGCACCCGAAAACTCTGCCAATAGGCTATGACGAGATAAAATCAAGCGGAGATCTTACAGCTCTTGCGACTATTAATTCTGCTCCCAAGACAGCAGATATTGCCAACAGCGGAAATACAAACATCTACGACATGGGCACAAGTGTTTCCGACGTTGCAAGCTACCTGCAGAACGGAACAGAATATAAGTATTTCTCCTATGCACTCGGCTCTAAGGAGGCAACCTCGACAGAAGACCTGCGTATCATTACATCCCCTGTTGCGGTTACAAGCACATCCAAGCCGCACCTTTATGTAAAGGATGCATGGAACGGCATCACATATTCGACAGATGGAAGTACATGGCATCAGGCAGGCGATGATGTTCAGCTCTATGTTGTATATTACAAGTCCCAGCCGACTATAGTAAATCTCGAAGAGGAAACTATCGGTCTGCCGAGTGATATGAGCGAAGAGTTCACATATTCTGTTGAAATCGTTGAAAAACAGTATACAGCAACGGTTCGTCAGTATTATGATAAAAAAGGTTCAACTTATACATACAAGTCTGGTCGAGATGTGGTACGTTCCATTAATAATGATGAGAAACAGATATCCAAGACTACCGAAGTGTTTAACTTATCAAACGGTGAATCCAATTCGTTTACACTGTTCCATACTGATGTCACAGATACTCCCAAGTCATACACTAAGAACGGATATTCAGGTTCTGAATATTACGCTGATGTAAAAAGGACGTACAGCTATCAGACCATCAAGATAGTACAGACCGCAAAGGAAGGCTATACTACCGATCATGACGGCACGAACGGCACACACACTTCCAATCTCATATATGAGTATTCGACCAAGACTGATCCTGCTGATCAGGATGTACTGTATACCAATATACATACGCCCGTTCCGATAGAGCTGCACGTTGCAGTTATCGAAGGCGGAAAGATGGTCCTCAAGGACGATACCCTCCGCAGCAAAAACGAGACTGATTATAAGCTCGATATTGATATCGATAAGAGCTACAGCCTTTCCGATACTGCACAGTCAGGTCTGTTCGCAGGAGACAGGAACGACTATGTATTTGCAGGCATCGTTTACGGTACCGACGAAAACGGAATCGTTTCATCATCTGCAAATGACATTACTACCGTAAAGTACGGTCAGCTCCAGACCACGAATACTTATGGCAGCTATGTAAACAATAACAAGGATTATCTGCTTGACGAAGGAAGAGCCCTTTATTACGTATACTACCGCAAACCCAGAGTAGTGTATGTCAAGGAAACTCCCGAAGGATTAAAGGTCATAGACGAGCCTGAAATGAACGGAAGCTCAGTTCCGCTGAACGGAAAAACAGCAGAATCATGGGATGTTCTTGAAATCGGCGACGGCCTGACTTTTTCACAGTCAGGAGCAGGCTTCAGGGTACCGCCCAAGCTCGACGGACAAGACGAGCTTTCACTGGTATACAGCCGCATCGGCGTCGGAACTGAAGATTCTCCCTATACTCTGACGGATTCCTCGACAGATAAGTACATGGAGCTTCGCATCAACAATGGTTCGGTTGAGTACCGCTATTCCGCTTCGGACAAGTGGAAGCCTTTCGATAGCGCACCTGTTGTTTATGTGGTGTACAAGGAGGTCGGATACGATCTTCACATCACAAAGGAAGTAATCGGTATGTCTTCTGACCAAACATTCACGCTGACGATTCATTCCGATAAGCTGAAGGACGAAAAGTCATATATGATCTCAGGCTATCCCAATATCACTACAGTAAATCCTGTAAACAAAACTATCACACTTGAGATCAAAAACGGCAGCGATTTTACGATCTCGGGACTTCCCGAAGGAACGTACACGCTGACAGAAAACGATATAACAGGCAATACCCTGACTGCAAATGTCAACGGTTACAGAGAAACAGTTACAAATAACTCTTTCAGCCTGTATCTGGAGAAGGATTCCGAAGCAGTTCTCACAAACACCCTTGAGGATGTGGCTGTGACAGGTGTGACGGATAATCAGCTCCCGTATCTCGTAATGGTATTAATGCTGCTTGGATTCTGGATGATAAGACGCAAATACTGCTATAGAAAGCCGCCGCGTGTGATCGCTCAGATTTGATACCCATAGTATCATGATATAATTCAAGCATCAGACTGTCGACCTGCAATATAAGCTGTGAGTAGACAGCCACTTTGTAAAGGAGGCAGACAACATGATAAGATCCGTTCGGTTCTGGGCGGCAGTAATTCTTGTAGCCGTTCTGGTTGTCTGTCTGATATATAGAGCACATCGGCAAACCCATTCATCGCAGGACATTCCTCCTGCTGTATCAGCGGTTGTAACGACCGCTTCAGCCGTATCATCAGCTGCGGCTGCCACAACGACCACAACGATCAATATAACCACTACGACAGCGTCAGCGGAGAATGTTCCGCAGACTGAGGCTGCTGCATCTGCACCTACGGAAGAAGATGTGACTGAATGGACAAATTCAGGCTCTGAACCGTATCTGTCATTGCAGAAGTATCAGGATATGCAGGACAGGACCGCGCAGCTGTCGGAAGGTTATCCTGATTTTGTTGGCTGGCTGTATCTGGCAGATTCTGACATTGATTATGCGGTGGTGCAGGGAAGCGATAATCAGTATTTTCTATCCCACGCGCCAAACGGCAAGGAATATGAATGCGGCTCGATTTTCCTTGATTACCGGTGTGACCGACATTTTTCCGACAGCACAAATATCCTTTTCGGACACAATATGTCTTCGGGAATGTTCGGAGATCTGCGCAGATGGCGCAGTCAGGAGGAGTTTGACGCCCACCGTTACGGCTGGTTCATGACTCCCGATACACTCTATATGATAGATTTTTTCGTCATGTCCGTGACAAGCGGTTATGACGCGGTTTATACTGTCCCGTGTGAAGCTGACGAATGGCGGAGCCGTCTGCTTGAGAACGCACTGTTCACAAGAGAAATGGCATTTTCGCCTGACGACAGGTATTTGTTGCTGACGACCTGTGCTGCTGATTTTAATGCGGCAAGATTGCAGTATACGGGCAGACTTGTGCCTATGACGGGCAGCAGTGACTATCTTCGCTGAATAATTCTGTTCAGTTCAGGGGCGAAGTGCTCCCTGATGCAGATAACACAAAAAAGCTGATGCATCATTATGAGCGCATCAGCTTTTTCTGTATGTTTACAAAGTGTTTCCGTCAGGCTTGCATTTCTGCATGGATGAGCTGGCAATAGATGCTGCCTGCTTCCTCGTAAGTATCAAATTTGCCGCTCACGGTGATCTCAGTTCCTGCCTCAGGATAATCGTCTGGGTATTTGACGTCTCCTTCAAGCACGAACTCGATTCCCTGCGCACAGCAGGCAGTTGCATCAGAAATGATGACAGCGAAATAGTTCTTGCCGTTTGACGGATCCTGATAGATGCTGAAAGGTCCTTTCATCCTGACACTTTTGCCCATATACTTTTCAGGCGTCTGCATCATATCGCTGACCTGACTATACACCATTGTGCTGCTCATGGTCGTCAGGTCAATCTCAGGCTTGCCGTCTGAGGTTGTGTCTGCGGAAGCAGCCGATGCTCCCGAGTTGCTTCCGTCAGCAGGAGCTGCATTGCCGCAGCCTGTGAGCAGGAGTGCAGACAGACATATCAAAAGAAGCTTTTTCATGATTTTATCCTCCCGATGAGTGAAAATACAAAGAATACCACAATATCCGCTGCAACTATCGTAGAGCCGACAGGTGTGGAGAACAGTATTGACAGAATAATGCCCAGTGCGGCACAGAATACCGAGATGACCGCAGAGCAGATGATAACGCTGCGGAAGCTCTTGAACACGCGCATTGCCGACAGTGCAGGGAAAATGATAAGTGCTGAGATGAGCAGAGATCCGACCAGATTCATAGCAAGCACGATGATAAGCGCGGTTATTACAGCTATCATCAGATTATAGGCATTTGCGCGGATACCTGTGGCTTTTGAAAAGTTCTCGTCAAAGGTGACGGCGAATATCTTGTTGTAAAACAGCAGGAATACTGCTATTACGACTGCGGAAATGCCGATGCAGAGCCATACTTCGCTGACAGTCAGCGTGAGTATGGAGGTCGATCCGAACAGCGTACTGCATACATCTCCCGCAATGTTAGCAGATTTTGAAAAGAGGTTTATCAAGAGGTATCCTATGGCGAGTGCTCCGACCGAGATCATTGCAACAGCCGCATCTCCCTTTATCTTTGTATTCTGTCCCGATCTGAGCAGAAGTATCGCCGATATGACCGTTACAGGCAGGATTATGAGCATATTGTTCGTTACTCCGACAACGGCTGCGACAGCCATTGCACCGAAAGCAACGTGTGAAAGTCCGTCGCCGATGAATGAGAAACGCTTCAGCACGAGAGTTACGCCGAGCAGCGAGGAACACAGTGCGATCAGCAGTCCGACTATCATCGCGTAGCGTACAAACGGGTATGTGAAATAGTATGACAGTGTATTAAAGAGTTCCGACATCGCTGCTGCCCTCCTCTCCGAAATTGCAGAGAAATGCCTGTCCTATCCTGCTTTTCAGATATTCATCCTTGGTGCCGAAGAATTGCTGTGTCTTGCCTATCTGAAGGATATGTGTGGCATAGGTTATCGCGTTTATATCGTGGGAGATCATCAGGATAGTTACCTGTTCCTCACGGTTGAGCTTTGCTGTCAGCTCGTACATTTCACGGGCTGCCTTCGGATCAAGTCCTGTGACAGGTTCATCGAGCAGGAGCATTTTTCTCGTGGCGCACAGTGCCCTTGCGAGCAGAACGCGCTGCTGCTGACCTCCTGACAGCTCACGGTAGCAGGACTTTGCGAGATCGGTGATGCCGAGCTTTTCCATTGCCGACCTTGCCATTTCTTTTTCCTCACGGTTATAGAACGGTCGGAGACCGCAGCGGTTGAGGCAGCCTGACTGTACGATCTCGCGTACGGATGCAGGAAAGTCGCGCTGTACCTGTGTTTGCTGAGGCAGATAGCCGATCTCATTCTGTGCCATATCGCCGCAGAACGTTATGCTGCCGCCCATAAGCGGGGTGAGCCCGAGCAGCGTCTTCATCAGTGTGCTCTTGCCTGCGCCGTTTTCACCCAGAACGCAGAGATAATCACCGCGGCTGACCGAAAAGTCGATCTGCTCGCTGACAACGTTGTTGTCGTAGCCGAGCACCGCTTTTTCACATTTTAACTGTACACTCATTTTAATGCTTCCTTCAGTATATCCAGATTTTTCTGCATGATGCCGAGATAACTTGCTCCGTCATCGGCTTTGTCTGCTGTGACGGACTGCATGGAATCCAGCTCTGCTATCGTCTGATTTTTATCGTTTGTATTGCGGATAAGTGCTTCCGCGATGGACTTATCTGAGTTTTCAAGCGTAAAAACGGTATCAAGATGCAGTTCATCAGCTTTGCCTGCAAGGAATGAGATAGTTTCAAAGCTTGCTTCCGTTTCAGCGGAGCAGCCGACAAATGCCGCATAGTAGTCCAGACCATAGTCGTCCGTCAGATAGCGGAACGGGAAGCGGTCGCCGAAAAGCAGCGTTTTACAGCTTGCATTGTCTGCCATATCGCGGTACTCTGAGTCCATGTCATCGAGCTTTGCAGTGTATTCTGCGCAGTTGGCAGCGTAGTCCGAAGCGTTGTCAGCATCGAGCGCGGAAAGCTCCGAACAGATCACATCGCAGAACAGCTTTGCATTGCTGAGAGAGAGCCAGACGTGTTCGTCATATTCGGGCTCGTCTTCGGCTTCTTCTTCCTCCTCAGCTTCCATACCTTCCTTTATTTCTTCTTCTTTGGCAGCATCACCCAGAGCCTCCAACAGGTTTATGGCGTGCATATCCTGATTTTTGGCGCTTTTGAGAGCATCCTCAGCCCAGCCGTCCGATTCGCCGCCAACATAGAGAAACAGGTCACACTCCGAGATCTTCACCATATCCTGAGCAGTCGGCTGAAAGCTGTGAAGATCCGCGCCGCTGTCGAGGAGATACGAGATATCCGCCTCATCGGCATGGCTGCCGAGCAGTTCTCTTGTCCAGTCGTATGCAGGGAATACAGTGCAGACGATATGCAGCTTGTCCGGATCGCTGCCTGTATTGTTTGTATTGCCGCAGCCCGATGCTCCGCCTGCAAGCAGGAGCATTGTCAGCAGTATTGTACTGATTCTTTTCATATAAATATCAACCTCCGAATTGTTTAAAAGTGCATAAAGCACCAGCAAAGCAGGGGCACGGGAACGTTCCCGTGCCCTTGCTGCCATGCAGTATGATCTTCAGCTAATTCAGGAGTCTGACTTTAAGCTGTACAGGCGAACAGATGCAGTCTGTCGTACAGCCCGTCTGTATCGGAGCTGTGAAAAAAACTGCGGCGGGAGCGGCGGTCTGTGATGCAGCCGCTGCCGAGCCTGTATTCAGAGCCTCCTCGCACTGACGCAGAGAAGCGCAGACCGCACAGCCTTCACCTGTGCAGTTGTGATTTGCATGTGTGGAAATGAAAACAGGTGCACTGAGCATGACAATGAAGAAAACCGCACATATCACGGCGGATGCGACACGGTTGATACGCTTGTTCATGCTGATGCCTCCTTTTGTAATTTGAGAATGGTTATCATTTTACAACCTATTTATCGTATCATATTTCATGCGATTTGTCAAGCGGTTAATGATGAAAAAATCGTGATATTTGCGCCGCGTAAGTCCCGAACAGAAAACCGCCGTGGAGAATGCTCCACGGCGGTGATATGCTGTATTCAGTGTATGACGCTCAGCTTCTGTAAGACTTTTTACTTTGCAAGAAGGAGCTTTCTCATGAGGCAGAGGTCGAAGCAGTCAAGTCTGCCGTCGCCGTCGAGGTCTGCATTCTTCCATTCGCTGATGTCTGCATCCTTGTCTGAGAGCAGCCATTTGCTGAATGCTACCAGATCGGCGACCTCAAGCTTTCCGTCACCGTTTACATCGCCCTTGACTGCATCAGGGGTACTGCTGCGCGGCGAGAATTCCTTGCCGCCTATCGCAAAGAGTTCTTTCTGGAGCTGCTGATCTGCAAGCTTGAACGCAGTGCGGTCATAGTGACCTTTGATGAGCACGCCGTCATCGGTGGTTGAATCGGGAGTTGACCAGAGCACAGGGCAGAGCTGGCGTTCATAAGCTGCTTTGCAGACCGAGCTTATGAAGAGTCTTACCGAATCGGCTTCCTTGCCCTTGGTGGGACAGCCGTACTCGCCGATGATAACGGGTATGCCCTTGTCAACGAAATTGGTCTTCATCATATCCATCCAGCTGTTGAGCTCGTTGTAATCCTCGCTTGTTCCCCATGTGCTGCGAGCCTTTGCCCATGATTCGTCCTTGTCCTCAAGGATGCAGAAGCCTGCGGGCGTGTAGTAGTGTACCGATACCGCCATTCTGTCTGCGGGGTCGTTCGGCATTTTGAAGTATGAGTCGCAGGTGCGGTCGATACCTGTATTGTAGCCGGATATAAGAAGGTGACGCTTGGAATTGTTGCCGCCGGAGTTTCTTACAATATCAACGAATTTCTGGTTGATCTCATTGCAGAGAGCGTAGGATTCAGCCTTGCCCTCAGTACCTCCCCACGGATTCCACATACTTTCCCAGCCGAGTTCTTCGTTCTGTGACTCGAACATGAGATAGTCATTGTAGTCCTTGAAACTGTCGGCTATCTGTTCCCACATGTGGGAATAACGCTTCATGCTCTCTTCCTTGTCATCGGGGAATTTGTTCACCCAGCCGCCGTCCCAGTGGATATTGATTATGGCATACATACCGCTTTCGATAGTCCAGTCCACGACTTCGTGGATACGCGCATCGTATTCAGAGTTGATGGTATATGTTCCGTCATGTGCCATCATATTTGACCACGCAACGGGTATACGAAGCACGCCAAAGCCCTCTTTGGCCATGCCCTCTATCATTTCCTTGGTAACGACAGGACTTCCCCATGCTGTTTCATAGTTGTTGGGCTTGCCGTCGCTCCACATGGCTATCCAGTCGTCGCCGTACCAGTCAGGGCACGCATCAAAGGTGTTGCCGAGATTGATACCGATACCCATATCTCTTACTATTTCCATAGTTGTCATATCACGCATTTCGTCAGCGGCACAAGTATTGTCGGGTGCAGCGGAAGCCAAACTCGTCAGCAGCATAAGAGCTGCGGCTGCTGATGAAGCAAGTTTTGTTTTTTTCATAAAAATTCATTCCTCCCTGAAATCTTAAATAGCCACGGATCGTATTACATAGCTATTTTACAATCAAAGAGGAATGTTTTCAACCCATATAATGTGATATGAGTGGACAAAATTATCAGCCGTTTATCAGATTTCTGTATCTCATGGCAGGGATACCTGCGCTGGCAGCAAACTGACGCTGAAAGTACTTGTGGTCGACATAGCCGCACCTCTCGGAGATGTCTGAAATGGTGAGAAGCGTAGTCGCAAGGTAGAATTTTGCTTTGGCAAGACGTGCGTTTATGCAGTCCTGATGAAATGAGATGCCGAAACAGCTTTTGTAATTGCGGCGGAAGGATTCCGTATGCTCAAATGTGCAGTTATCCTTGTCGGGTTCAAATGTGATCTCGGGGGAGCTGTATACACGGTTGCGCACTGCAAGCATTTCTGCATAGTATTTGTTGCGGCGGAGCTTCGCCACCTGCCGCAGTTCCTCATTTATCAGCTCCGAGGAGAGTGAGAGCAGCTCGTCAAAGCTTGATTCTCCGCACGGCACAGCTTTGCACAGGAACGAGCTTGTTCCCGCATAGCTTATGTATGAGCTCTCCTGCAGGAGAACTGCTGTCAGCAGGTCTGACAGCATCTCAGGCTCTGCAAGGCTCTGTACGATGCAGACAAAAGTATCTTCATCGGTTCGTCCCATGATGTCATTGTTTCCGCAGAATCTGGTTATCGCATCGGCAGTGCCGATAGCAGCCTCTGTCTTTCGGCGTATCTCCTCGTCATTGAGCTGACGGGGGAAAATGTTTGTCCGCAGGGTAATAAAATACAGCGTTTTCCCGTCGCTGACACGCACAGCCTGAAAAGCGCGCCTAAGCCCCTTGAGGTTGTTTATGCCCGTCAGCGAGTCCCTGTATTCGGACACGTTCTGACAGCTTATCAGGTAGCGTATATCATTCTTGAGACGCAGAAATTCCAAGCCTATCGAAACCGATTTCAGCCAGTGACGGTATACATCTTCATAGCTCTCTGATGTTGAGTACATCAGAGCCATATAGCCGAAGAGCTTCTGTCCGGAGAACAGCGGATTGAGATAGCAGACAGCAGCATCACGGCTGTGCTCGAAGAATGTGTGCAGATCGAGGTGTCTCATTTCGAAAGAAGAGCCGCTGTGCAAGCTCACTGCGCTCATTATCTCCGAGCCGTCTGTATCGGATTCGTTCCAGTCCGAATAGAGGCACAGGCAAATATCCTGCTTGTTTTCTATCATCCACTGATGATCGCGGATTATGCGGATAAAGCCTTCCATATCACGGCACAGCGTGAGCTTGTGCTCCATTGTGCTGAAAAGGCTCAGGTCGGTATAATTCTTGCGGCGTTCGGCGTTTCTGAGTTCTGTGAGGAGCTGTTCCTCATCGGCTTTGCACGGACAGCTTCCGCCATAGATGAACTCTCCGCGCGGAGGCACGAATGCAGGCGGAGTACGTTCCTCGATAAGGCATTGAAGGTGCTTTGCGGCACAGGCTCCGAGACTGCGGCGGTTTCTGCGGTATGAGGTGAGTGTCGGGGTGTTGAATATCCTTATGTCGGAGTATTCATAGCTTACGACTGTGATCTTGTCAGGGACCTTTATATGTGCCTCTGAGAAACGGCGGAGCATTCCGTAAGCCATAACATCATTCGCACAGAGAACTGCCTGCGGCAGTCTCAATTCGCCGCTGATGTAGCGGTCGGCAAGCTGTTCGCCTGAGGAGAACCAGAAGTCGCCGTAGAATATCTTGTTGTCATCGGGGGTAATGCCATAGGATTTCAGCGCATTGCGATAGCCATCTGCACGCAGACGTGATGTCTCGAATTCCTGCTGTCCCGTAAGCAGGTCAATATCCGTAAAGCCGTGCTGTTCGATGAGATGTGAGGTTATATCTTCGATGTCGCCTACGTCATCGGTATTGAACAGGGTGTAGCCGAGCGATTCAAACTCCTCAAGGCGTGCGCCGAGACCGACTGTCGGTATATGAATATCCTTCAGTATTGAAGCGATACGTTTTCTTATATTTTCATCTGCGAACGACTCGCAAAGAAGTATGATGCCGCTGATATCCGCCGAGCGTGCGATGTCATATATCTTCTGTTCGCAAAGCAGGTCGTCATCCTGCTGTACAGTGTTGTATATGTTGGATATGACTACTGTGGCATATCCGTTTTTCTTATTCTCTGCGATAATGCCTCCGAACAGCTCCTTCTCCGCAAATCCGTTGGCAAGCGCTGTGACAACAGCAATGATTGGCCGCCTTGAAAAGTTCATTCCGCTTCCTCCGATAAGACTGATATGTGTATATTATACATCATTTTTCATTATTTGTACAGCTTTTTATATTTCTTCCTTTTCGAGCAGTCGGCTGTATGTGCGGTCGATTCCGATCGCTCCGAGAGGCGCGGTTATCAGTATCGCAAGCACTGCCACGGACAGCACTGTTTTGCCGCATGGAAGTCCCAGCGACAGCGGAACTGAGCCGATAGCGGCTTGAACAGTTGCTTTCGGAAGGTAGGCGATGATGCAGAAAAGCCTTTCCTTTGCAGTCAGCTTTGTTCCGAGCAGGCAGATGAATACTCCGACAGCCCGGAAAGCAAGCGCAATGAATATCATCAGCAGCGCAGAAAGACCTGCTGCAAGCGTGTAACGCACATCAACGGCAGCACCGACAAGCACGAACAATATTACCTCTGCTCCTATCCAAAGCTTGCCGAATTTCTCCGATAAGCGGGAGGATACATTCTTATCGGATCTCAGTCTGATAATACAAGCCATTGCAACTATCGCAAGCAGTCCTGATACGGCAGCGTATGACTTTACAAGCGTTTCAACTGCCATCAGAAGAAATGCAGTTCCGAGAATAACTATTACTTTCGTGGTGCTGCTTATCGTGTGATTTCTGCGGAATGCTCTTTCAAACAGGAAATGCACACATATTCCCGCAAGTGTGCCGAGCAGGATTCCGAGGACTATGGATACAGGGATATTCAGGAAATCGGAGACTTTTGCGGAACCGCCCTGAGCCATTGTTACAAACGTCGAGAACAACACTATTACAAATATATCATCGCAGGAAGCTCCGGCAAGTATCATCTGCGGTATGCATTTTTCTGTGCCGCGTTTTTCCTCTATCAGCTTTACCATTCTCGGTACAACTACCGCAGGCGATACGGCACTGAGAACAGCACCCATAACGGCAGAGTCGATACGGTTGGTGCCGAGCAGGAGCGGTGCAAATACCGTGTATCCGGCTATTTCAAAGCAGGCAGGAACAAAGGACATCATCACAGCAGGTCTGCCGGCTTTTCTGAGGTCGGACAGGTCGAGCGACAGACCTGCCTTAATCAGGATTATAATGAGAGCTGTCTGACGCAGCTCAGGGGATATGCCGAGTATCGAGCTGTCAAGCAGGCCGAGTACATAAGGGCTTATTATGATACCGACAACGAGCATACCGATTATCCGCGGCAGCCCTATTTTTTCAAAGATGGATGCTGCTGACAGTCCTAACAGAAAAATCAAAGCAAGAGATAGAAACATCATAGTATTCCTCCAAAACAAAAAAGCCGACAGCTTCTGCGTAAAAATGCAGAAGTCATCAGCCTGATAAGCGGTTTAGGTTACCCAAGGGAGACATCATTCCCTGAATGAATTGTACGAGTTGATTATACCACCAAACACATGAATTGTCAAGGCTTCTTCAGCTTTTCGTTTGCAGACCGCCGCTTGCTGCGTTTGACTTTTCGGGGGAAACAATGTATAATGGAAGAAGATATGCAGATAATACAGATAATATCACGGATATAGAAAGGTCAGATCATGAACGTAAAAGAATCTTTGTTGAAAGCGTTTGCGGAAGCAGACGGAAGATATATCTCAGGCACGATGCTTGCAGAACAGCTCGGTGTGAGCAGGAATGCGGTCTGGAAAGCCGTAAAGTCCCTTGAGAGCGAGGGATACATCATTGATTCGGTGACTGCAAAAGGCTACAGGCTGTCGGGAGCGAGCAACTGCCTCTCAGAGCAGCTCATCTCCGCCAAGGTGAATGCCTCGGTGTTAGGGAGCAGGATAATCGTTCTTGATGAGACCGATTCCACCAACAATTATGCCAAGGGAGCAATCGAAAACGGCACCGAAAACGGTACTGTCATCGTTGCAGACAGGCAGACTGCCGGCAAGGGCAGAATGGGCAGGAGCTTCATTTCGCCATCGGGAACGGGATTGTATATGAGCGTGATACTCCGCCCCGAATTCAGCATCCAGACAGCTCCGCTGATAACATCTGCGGTAGCGGTAGCGGCTGCCGAGGCAATAGAGTCTCTCTGCAAGGCGGATGTGCGGATAAAGTGGGTGAATGATCTTTACCTGAACGGGAAAAAGATAGCAGGCATACTTACAGAGGCTTCGGTGAATATGGAGATGCGCGCGCTTGATATTGCCGTGATAGGCATAGGCATCAACGTACGCAGCATTGGCGACCGCTTTGATGAAGAGCTCAGACAGCGTGCAAGCTCGATACAGGATGAATGCGGTGCTGTGCTTGACCGAAACGCCCTTTGTGCCGCTGTGATAAATCATCTTGACGTTCATCTCAGCAAAATAGAGAACAGGGAATACCTGCGTGAATACCGCCGCCGAGAGCTCCTCACGGGCAACCTCATCACAGCAAATGTCGGAAGCGAGACCTTCGTGGGCAAGGCTGTGGGCATAGACAGAAATGCCAATCTGATGATAGAGACTGAAAACGGGACAGTCCGCAGTCTGTCATCGGGCGAGGCGAATCTGTGCAGGATAGTGAAATAGAGGGAACTTTTCTGTTCCGATACAAAATGAAAAGCACTCTGTCTGTCGGGGAATACGCCGAATAGCGTACCTGACAGGCAGAGTGCTTGTGTTTTATTCAAGCTGTATGAGCTTATTCAATTCCTGAGATCTCAAAGGTCACAGCAATGGTTTTCCATTCACCGATATCCGAGAGGTCTGCACCGCTCTTGAAGGTTTCGTCTTCTCCTGTTCCGAAGATGCTTGAATACAGCATAGCCGCAAAGTAGTCTTCACCGACTTCGACTGTCATGTCCTCGCTTATGTCGTAGAACTTGCCGTCTACCTCGAGAGAGGTTACTTTGATTTCTGCATTTTCAAAGCCTTCTGTGTCGGTACAGCTCAGCATGAGCATTCCGACACCGTTGGGCAGCTTGTCCGAGTGCTCCTTATATTCGGGAGTGTCGGCTGAGATACCAACGGAATAAGTGCCGTTGCCGTTTATGTCGGCAAATTTTGCACCGTATGAGAGATAGTCGCTTCCGTCGCCGTAGGAGTAAACGTCCATGTCCTCGTCGTAGACCATCAGATATGCCTGACCGCTCTTGACTGACGGACCGCCTGCGTCTTCGGTGTTTAACAATTCGTCATCATCGATAAGCTCCTCATCGTCGTAGTTGTCATCGAACTCATCGTCATCGAAGTCGTAGTTGTATTCGTCCCAGTCGGTATAGATTTCCTCGGCATAGCTCTTAGCGTTGTCGGAAGCAGCACTGTCATTGAAACCGAGC
This sequence comes from Ruminococcus sp., assembly GCA_024403935.1. GTDB lineage: Bacteria > Bacillota > Clostridia > Oscillospirales > Ruminococcaceae > Ruminococcus. Next base: position 14,885 of record JAKSQV010000001.1, read on the forward strand.
TTTTTGAACAGTTCTGTAAGGAAGCTTTCCATCTGTTCCTGAGGAACATAGTCACGAATGGTTTCAGATGCGCTTTTCGTGCCGTCGATAACGAATGCATTGCTTTTTGACGGAACAGAAGGCTCAGCACCTGATTCCGCACCGTATCCGAGCGTAACTGTACCGTAGTTTATATCCTCGATCACAATATCGCTTTTAACGGTTTCGCCCTGCTTGTCTGCCGAGAAGCTGACAGGCAGTGAGAATTCAAGGGTGTCGTTTTTGTAAGTGAAAACTGTGTCGGCATTGAAATAGCCGTTATCCTCGTTAACTACTTCAAAATCGTTGAATTCGAGCATCAATGACTCGTCCTCCTCAATCAGGAAGTCGATCGAGCCGCTGTACTTGTTGTTGTTTTCCTCAGCAAAAAGATCGAAGGAGTATTCGGGTTCTTCTTCATCGCTGTTCTGCCTATAGCATGTGCCGCTGATCTTATTGCCCTCTTTGCCGACAATGGCAAGGAATTCATCTCCCCTGACTGTTATGCCGATGCCGCGGATAACGCCCTTGGAGTCGATATATGTATCTATTACATTTACTTTTTCATCATCGTTGTATTCAATGTAGTCCTTGAAAGATTCAATGGCATAATCCATTTCTTCATTGTATTCATCATTGTCAATGATGCCGAGACGGTCAACGATTATCTCCCTGAGAAGCTCATCATCCTTTGCTGCCTCTGACATATTCAGCATTATCTGGCTTGCTTCTCTCTGGCTCATTTCTACAGTAACAATAGTGTAGTTTGTTTCGATGTCATTTATTGTGACAGTATTCTTCTTTTCGAGGCTGACATCTTCAATGGAGTCGTTCCATATCTTGACATAGCGGCTTGTAAGCTCCTTTATCTCCTCGGGGGCGATAATTGATCTCGGATCCTGCATAGCATCAATAAGCAGGGAAGCGGAGTTCATCTCATAATCGTCAGCATTTTCACCGCTGAGCTTTTCACCGTCCGCAGCGATCCACTGCTCTGAAAGCTCAGGTATGCGGAAGAAGAAGTCCTTGACCTCGGAGTCAGCGGCAATATCGGCTGAGATAAGTCTGTCGCCGTTCACATCGGCATAGAACTGACCTGAGAGCACCGAGTTCAGGCTGCATTCGTCAGCTCCGATTGCAATGCTGTTCAGTCCGTTGATAATATTGAGCATCTCCTTGTCGTATTCTTCATCAAGACCGAGCGAGTCGATGAGTCCGTTCTTGGCTTCATCGGTGGTATCGTAGGAGAGCGAGAACGTCATCTGCTGACCGTCATCAAGCTGCTCGAGCCTCTTTTCGTAGGCTGTGGCGAGCTGTTCCGCAAGAGCATCGGCGTTTTTTTCGTATATCCATGTGCTGTAGTTTTCAGGACTTGAAAATCTGAGCTTCACCTGATTCTTGACAAAATCAGAAAGGCTGTATGCAGCGAGGCCTCCGCCTGCTACAACGCCTGCTGTAAGCACGGCGATTCCGCCTGCAATGAGTCCCTTTTTGCTTTTTTTAACGACTTCGACGCCTGAAACGACATCTTCGGCGTTAATGTTGGTATCGTTTATTTCTGCCATATTTGTCCCTCCTGTGAAATATTCGATATGAAATGGTTGTAAGGTTATGAGTATTGCTTGTATACATATTACCATAGGCGTGCTGTAAAGTCAACACAGCAGGGCAATCTGTATTCTTTTTGTATTAATTTAATTACAAACGTAACTTCTTTGAAAAACGAGGAAAAATGTAAAATGCAAAGAAAAACAACGTTATATTACAAAAAAGCCACATAATTCTGCAAAATCGTCCTACGACGGCACTTGCAGTTCAAATGAACTTATGATATAATCAGTTCATCCTTGTTGGAGGTTGCTTAATCTTATGAACAGACTCATCCCCGGTACTACAATAAAATACACCGAGCAGGCAAGAAATTCAGCGTTTTCACTCATTTCCCCTGTGCTCGAGGCTACCGGCGGACTTACCCTGTCACAGCTTTCAAAGCTCACAGGGCTTGAGGGCTCGACTATCCAGAACTGGATAAAGCGCGGCTGGGTCTCGTCAACCAAGGGCAAGAAGTATGATCAGCAGCAGGTTCTCCGTATACTGCTGATAAATATGCTCCGCGGCACGATGAAGCTTGAGAGCATCGCCAGACTTATGGTCTACATAAACGGCGATGTTGAGGACACAGAGGACGACATCATTGATGAGATACTCCTTTTTGACCTGCTTTGCAAGATGATATTCATTGCCGAGGATAATGCTGTTTTCACACCTGATGATGTACGTGCTATGATAGATTACGAGCTGAATGAGTGTGAGAGCGGTATCACTTCCGATGAGGAAAAGCTCTCAAAGGCTATGTATGTGATGATCATGGCTTACAGAAGCGCATGGCTCAAATACGAGACCGAAAAGGGCATGGCAGAGATTTTCGGAGAATGATAGTGTTATTTTTATCTGCCTGATATGAGGGAGCGGATTTGATCCGCAAGAATTGCTGCCAAACGGCGTATGGGGGTATGCCGTACAGCATAGGGAAATAGCAGGCCCGGAATCCGTTCTGCGGCATTGCTGCTGGGGATTTGTATTGGATGAAATTAGAATGAAGAAACGCCGAAGAGGTCATTCCTCCTCGGCGTTTTGCGTTATACCCGGAAGCCCTGAGCGCGGAACGAGTCTATCACGTCGCCGAGTATCTCAGCGTTGACCGCCGAGACTGAGTGCAGGAGAAGTATCTCTCCGCCGTGAGCGGACTTGGCAAGCTTTTCCTTTGCATAAGCCGCAGAAGGCTGGTCATCGGTTTTCCAGTCCACATAGGCGAAGCTCCAGAATACCGTTTTGTAGCCGCAGCTCTGCACGGTCTCAAGCGACTGCTCGGAGTATTCACCGCACGGGCAGCGGAAATACTGCATTTCGTAGCCGTAGTTGTTGAGCACATAGTTGTGGAGGGACATTATTTCATCACGGGCTTCATCCTCGGACAGCGTTGGCAGACTTGCGTGTGTCATGCCGTGGTTGCCGAGAGTGTGTCCCTCAGCGATCATTCGCTTCACGAGTGATTCTTCGCGCTTGGCGTAGTCGCCTGTGAGGAAGAATATCGCGTGAACGTTCTTTTCCTTCAGCGTGTCGAGTATCTTCGAGGTATAGCCGTTTTCATAGCCCTGATCGAAGGTGATGACAATACGTTTGTCATCTGCCGACAGGGCGAAGGCATCAAGGTCGCCGTATCGGTCGTTGAACTGCACGGCATCGATCGGACGGTTGGAAGCATCCACAGAGGTACCCTGCCCGTAGCCGATCTTTGTACAGTCCGCAGCGCATACGGAGACCGCAGGCACTATTGCCGCAGTAATGACCGCAGCAGCAGTCGGAGCTATTCTTTTCATAAGCTTTTTCCTTTTGGATTTTTGCAGATCATCTCTGCGAATTTAGTATTCCGCGAATGACGGCTGTTATGTCATGAAAAAAATAGTGCAAAAAAATTGATATGATTGCAAAGAAAGAGATATTCAATTATTGCAAAGAAATCGACCACATGATATAATCATCGTATAAATTGCCCAAGGGCACAAGGAGGTTTCCTCAAATGGTGGACGTTAAAGGCAGATGGGTGCTTATCACAGGCGCAAGCAGAGGAATCGGATATCTTTCGGCAAAGTTCATGGCGGAGCAAGGCGCAAATCTCATTCTTCACAGCAGAGATGCGGCACATTGCGAAAAGGTGCTTGCTGAGGTCAAGTCGCTGGGAGTTGAGGCGTATACGGTTTCTGCGGAGCTGTCGGAGCCTGATTCAGTGCAACGTATGCTCGCCGAGATAGACGCAAAGGGTACGCAGGTGGACATTGTCCTCAACAATGCGGGTCTCCAGATCGCTTACAGAACGGATTATCTTGCGACACCCTATACGGATTACGATATAAGCTTCCGTATAAATACAGTCGCTCCGATGATGATATGCTATCATTTCCTTCCGAAAATGGCAGCAAGAGGCTTCGGCAGGATAGTAAACACCACGAGCGGTATCGACCTTGAACCCGAACAGGCAGGCTATTCTGGTGCAAAAGCCGCGCTGAACAAGGTCACGCACGATATAGGCAAGATGTATGACGGCACTGACGTTATGATAAATCTTACCGACCCGGGTTGGTGCAGGACCGACCTCGGCGGTCCCAAGGCTCCCAACAGTCCCGAGAGCGCACTGCCCGGTGTTCTGGTAGGCGTATTCATGGACGACAGAAAGTCGGGAAGGATATTCTCGGCTCAGGAGTTCTCAGGGCTCACGCTCGGGGAAGCTGTGGCAAAGGCTGAAAAGCAGGATAGCGATTATCCCGAACGATAAAAACAGAAACGGCGGGTACAGAATAGAAACATATATATACAGAGACATTTATTTTGTGAGTGATCCCACATGAATGATGAGGGATGAATATCCCTGTTCCGTAATGAGCGGACAGGGAAAAACAAAAGCGGCAGCTGTGTAAAGCTGCCGCTCATTTTTTTGTTGTGCCGCATCTGATGCTCTGCCTGTCCGCAGAGTCAGCGGAAACGGAAATTATGCCTGAAGATAAGACCTTACAAGCACCTGAAGAAGCTCATCCCTGTCGATATGACGGACAAGGTTTCTTGCGTTATTGTATGTTGTTATGAATGTCGGATCCTCGGAGAGGATGTATCCTACTATCTGATTAACGGGATTGTATCCCTTCTGAACGAGAGCATCATAGATTATGGTGAGATTTTTTCTCAGCTCCGCTTCTTTGTCCTCGTTCACGGAAAAGGTCATTGTTTTGTCAAACATGTTATCAGCCTCCTGTTGGGAATAATTACTTCAGTAGAAGCTTAATATTATTATACATCAAATTCCGTATCAATGCAAGTGCGCTCTGCAATTTTTTCTGATTTGACTGTAAACTGACCTTTGATTTGTTTATGTTCAACAATAGCGTTCTGCTCTGCGGCACAGCATTCAGCCGAGCGGCCTGATATGTACGGCACGCCCTTCACGAACGTGCCGTTTTGTCAGCCGCAGCAGCCGGTTCTTTTTACGAAGCTGTTGCAGTCGGTACATTCGGGAACGGTGGGGTTCTCCTCATGAGTGCCGACGGAGATGGAGCCGAGTGTGCAGAAGTCCTCGGTCACCATATTGTGCTGACACTGCGATACAGAGCATTTTATGCAGTCGTTTCTGTGCTTGTTATCCATGATACAAGCCTCCTTTGTGATTATTAGCCTTAGGGCAGCACCGCACAAAGCACGTCTGACTGTGTTTCTGACGCACAATCTTTATGCGGTGTTGCCTTAAAGCCGTTTTTAGTATTAACGTGCCGCCGCATTTTTATACAGCAGCGGTACATATTTTTTAATCGGCACGGCATAATAGCTTCTGAGGAGCTGTTGAAATGTCTGTAATTCTTATTCGTTCGCTGATACTGTATATACTGGTCATATTTGCGGTCAGGCTCATGGGAAAGCGACAGCTCGGCGAGCTTCAGCCCTCCGAGCTTGTCATTACCATACTTGTTTCCAATATTGCCACACTTCCCGTAGAGAACACGGATATACCGATAATTGTAGGAATAACGCCGATACTTGCACTTGTGTGCTTTGAGGTGATGACATCGTGGCTGAGTCTGCGTTTCCCGAAGATACGGAGATGCATCTCAGGCAGTCCGAAGATCATCATCAGCGGCGGTAAGATCGACCGTCAGGCGATGACCGACCTGCGCTTTTCCGTTGATGATCTCATGACGGCACTTCGCGGGAGCGAGGTCTTTGATCTCGCCGAGGTGCAGTATGCGGTGGTCGAGACAACGGGCAGTATGTCTGTGATGCGGAAGAAGTCCGCGGATACGCCCATTCGCTCCGAGCTTTGCGTGCAGGCAGAGAACTCCGATCCGCCGCAGATCATCGTATCTGACGGTGCGGTGCTTGATGCGGCGGTGAAGTCGCTCGGATTTGACAGCAGATTTGCTGAACGGACTGCCGACCGCTTCGGGCTGAGCATCAGTGACATTTTTATAATGACCGCTGACAGCTCGGGAAATTGCTTTATTTCAATAAAGGACGGCGGCAGACCGATAATCACGCGCGGAGGTGCAGACGGTGACAAGGGTTAAGATAAGTGCGGCGATTCTCAGCCTGCTCATTCTTACAGGCATAATATCGGGCACATGGGTGAATATAGAGTGCAGCAGACTTATAGCCTTGGCAGACGAAACCGCAGAACTGTACGGGAGCGGCGCGTCAGCAGAAGCCGCTGCTGCCGCGGAAAAGCTCGAACGCGCTTGGGAGAGTTTCCGAAAGGCAGCGGTAATGCTTGTGAAGAACGAACGTCTTTCGGAAGCAGACCGTATATGTATGCGTATCGGCTTTTATGCGAAAAACGGGTATGATGAGCTGATCCCTGAGCTTATTGAGCTGCACCATGTACTTGAGCAGATACGTGACGGCGAAACCCCCATGCCGTCAACGGTGCTGTGATCTCAAGGGATGTCGTTGGTAAGACCGTTGTCCTCATCATCGCTGAATTCGAGCAGGTCGCCCGGCTGGCAGTTGAGAGCGCAGCATATCGCATTAAGTGTGGAGAATCGTATCGCGCTGACCTTGCCTGTCTTGAGCTTTGAGAGGTTGACGTTGCTCACGCCTACACGCTCGCTCAGCTCATTCAGGCTCATTTTTCTGTCCGCCATAACACGGTCAAGTCTGAGAATAATTGACATATAGACGCCTCCTTATATAGTTTCGTCGGATTCTTTCTGAAGCTGTGCGCCGTGTGCGAAGACGTATGCGAGCATGAGTACGGCAAGTCCGAGAACGATGAAAGAAAGATCTGCACCGCATATCACGCAGTAGCCTATCAGAATCCAGCCGAACACCTTGGTCTTTTTAGTGATGTCCTCGGTGAAGGGAGTCTCACATTTTGCGAGTTCCTTGAAGAGCCTGTGTGCGAAGAAGAATGTAACTGCCGCGGCGATAATGTCTATGAGTGCCCCGATTGCTTCAATGACGATCCTGCGTTTTGCAGCGGCTTTGTCGAAGTCCTCGAAGTTGCCTGAGATCCTGAATGTTGAGGAAGTGTCATCAGAATCGACCTTTTCAACGTCGAGCGACCACAGACCGTTAAAATTGATCTCGTCATCACTTATTGATATACCGTCCTCTTCGCCTTCGAGGCGGAAGATGTTCTGATCGCCGGTCAGGCGCAGGGTGCTGCCGCCGATATTGATATCATCAATGGCGAGTGTGAGCGATGCATCAGTATTGCCTGAGATATGTATCTTATCCATGGGGACAAGCAGCACGCCGACAAATCCGATAGATGCTAATACGAAGGCGATGACGCAGACGACAAAGCATATCATGCTGATGATCGAGCAGGCTTTTCCAATACCGTTGACTTTTTTTGTGTTTGAGTTTTTCATGACTAATTTCTCCTTTTCATGTGCAGGGAGTGTGTCGTTCCCTTTGATGATTCCATAATACAGCAAAGATTTACGAATGTCAATAGATATTTATCGTAAAACGATAAATATTGTATGTTTGCATATAAAACCGCGCTGTAAAATACGACTTTGCTGTGCAAAATAAACGATAATTATTTATCGTTTATCATTAAAAAGAGAATAAAACAAGTCCCACCATAAGGTGGGACTTGTGATACATATCAGGTTTATCAGTCGATAAGCAATTCTGAAATAATGGGAAGTTTGCTTATTGTTTTTGCGTCGAGCATCTGGATAGCAAGAGCATCCTTTGCTGTAACGCCGTCGCCCGGATTGTAGCAGTCGGCGTTCCTCTTGCCATTATCGGTAAGCTTGTACTTATCGCCGTTTGCTATGCTCTGGAGGATAGCTACCGCGTCCGCGACCGTAACTTTAATATCAATATTAGCATCGCCGTACAAGATAACAGGAGTAGGAGCAGAATAAGTGCTGCTACTACTGACGGTGGTAGCAGTGGTAGTAGATGTTGTGGTCGTTGTAGTCGGCTGAGTAGCTATTGTACCGATGTATGCGCCGTTTTCGTAGCATTCCTTGCAGACACCGAATCCGAGAGGTCCGTAAATAGCCTCGGATGCGAGTATCTCCTTGCCGCAGTGCTGACATTCTATCATAGCGGGATTGCTTGTAGTGACTGTTGTAGCAGTTGTGAGAGCTGTAGTCTGTGTGGTAGTGGTAGTGCTTGTCGGGTCAGCTATAATGGGAGAGCCGCTGCCCTTCTTGCCGCCGTCGAGGTTGCTTCCCTCGGAGTTTGCATAGTTGCTGTAGAAATCGTTGAGTGAGATACCGTTCTTGCCGAGAGCGCGCTGGTGGTCAAGACCGATGTACTTGCCGCTTGATGCAGTCTGCCAGAGAGCTTCTTCAAAGAGCTTGTACTTAGGCTCATTCCATGCGATAGTAGTACCTGTGGTTGCCTGGAAGCCGAGGCTGTCCCAGAGTCCGCCTGTATCACCTGAGTTGGTGTTGAGGCACCAGAAGGTGTGGTTGATGTGGTGCTTTATCATGTAGTCACGGAGAAGTGTCATCCACTTGAGGTTGTCGCCTTCCATGTGGCCGCCCCACTCACCGATAAGCTCGGGAGCGATGTCCTCAGCGTTGATGTAAGCCCATGTATCGTACCAGTAGTCGTCGAGAAGTGTCTGCTCTGTGAAGTTCTTGTCGAACCATGTCTGTGCGTAAACTGACGGGCCGTAATCGTGCGGCGAGTATACTATCTGGGATGTACCCTGCTTGGGCTTGATGGGATACTCTCTTGCGCCGCGGAAGTTACCGCCCCACCATGCGCCGATGTAAGGTGAATTGTCACGTCTGTCGGGCATACCCCAGTAGTCGCCTTCCATAGCTCCGCTGAGTGACTGCTCAACGCCTTCAACGAAGATAAGAGCATTGGGGTTTACGTCGAGGATAGCCTCAGCGCACTTTGTAGCTGCATAAGCCCAGTTGTTCTCGTCGGTAGAGCCGTCCCACTTGGCAGCCTCCTTGCCCTCCTGACCTTTGCCGTGAGGCTCGTTCTTGAGGTCGTAGCCGATAAGTGTATCGTCGTTCTTGTATTTGTCAGCGAGCCATACCAGCGAGTCTATCCAGACATCGGTAGTAACGCCTGCCTTGCCGTACCAGAGGTTGTAGTTATGACCTGAGTTGTCGGTATGCGGGCTGTGGATGTCGATGAATGCCTTGATGCCGTGCTCCTTGCACTTTTTCATCATGATGTCGAACACCTGCATACTGTCAACGGGAGTTTTTCCGTCAGCCGAGCAGAAGTCCTTGTTGATGGTGAATGCGGGGTCAGCGTTTGCAGAGAAGCTGCTGACCGGGTTAGGAGTGCCGTTCATCCATGAAACTATCAGCTCAGTAGCGATAGGGAAGCGGATGATGTTGATGCCGCGGTCTGCTATCTCGGTGAGACAGTCATCGGCATCTGCGCTCCAGAGGTAGTGGGGGCAGTTTTCGGAGCAGTTGAATCCGAACCAGTTTGCACCTGTGAGCCATACCTCGTTGCCGTTCATGTCGTACAGGCGGCTGCCCTTTGCGTGAAGCCAGTCGTCGTTGTTGTCGTCAACTGCCGAAGCGGTTGATGCGGGTGATGACAGGACTGCGGGGAAGCTCGGAGCTGCGCCTGAAATGGTCAGTGCGCACGCTGAGACAACAGCAGCCGCTGCCTTTAATAATTTCTTCATGGTAAATTTCCCCTCTCGCGGACACCGAAATATTTTTATGATGTCCTTTCAGTTTCATTGTATCATCTGGAAGGCAAATTGTCAAGAAAATACCGCACAAAGATCGTGCGGCAGATACGAAGTCGGATTTTTCGTCAGAGTGCATAAAAACGAAGCAGGAATACAGTCGTATTGCGAGGTGTTTTTGTACGATATGACGGGGAATATACGGGGCTTGTGACATACAGGGCTGCAAGGGGCAGCCTGCACGTCGTTGCCTCAGCAGATTCAGGAAGCAGATTCGGCGGTACGCTCTCCGTGCTGTTTGTCTATCGGAAGCTCTACGATAAAGGAAGTACCCTTGCCGACCGTGCTTTCGGCACGTACCGTACCGCCGTGATAGTCGGCTCCGTGTTTGACTATCGACAGTCCCAGACCTGTGCCTTTTATCTTGCGGGAGCGGCTTTTGTCCACGCGGTAGAACCGCTCGAAAATGCGGCTGAGGTGCTTTTCGGGGATACCTGTACCTGTATCGCTCACAGTGATGATGGCTTTCATCGGGATATGCGAGACCTTAACTGAAAAGCTGCCGCCCTCCCTGTTGTACTTGATGGCGTTGTCGCAGAGGTTGAATATGACTTCACCGAGGATGGTGCGGCTTCCGAATACTGTTACATGATCGCCTGTGAGCTCTGCTGTCACATTCTTTTCCTTTGCACTTATCTGAAGGCGTGAGATCACCTCTGCGGAGAGGTCATACAGATCGACCTCCTCGTCCTGTCTCGGAGCACTGCTTTCATCGAGCTTTGAGAGCGAGACTATGTCATTTATGAGCGTGATGAGGCGGTCTGCCTCGTTGCGGATGTCACTGCTGAGCGAGCCGACATCCTCCGCCTTTACCATGCCGTTTGCGAGCATATCGGAGATCCCGTAGATGGTGGTGAGCGGTGTTTTCAGCTCGTGCGATACATTTGACGTGAATTCACGGCGCATTGTTTCGAGCTGCTGCTGCTCGGTGACATCAATGACGAACACAACGATGCCGTTGACGGTATCGTGGCTGTTTGCAGGCGAAGCGATCACACTGCGTTTGCCGCTGTCGGTGCTGATGATACATTCGGAGCGTCGTCCGCCCATGGCATCCTGTATGCAGCGGCGGAACTGCTCGGTGCGGCAGAGCGAGAACACGGTATGGTCATCCGTGCCGCATTCTGCTCCGAGAAGCGTATACGCGCTTGAATTGCTTGTGAGGATATTTGCCTTCTGGTCTGCGATGATAAGTCCCTCGCTCATGCTCTCGGTTATGAGGCTGAACTGTTCACGGCTCTGACGGAGCTCTATCATCTGGCGGTTTATCCTGCCGTTCTGCTTGCGGAGCTTTTCCAGCAGCGGCGAGAGCTCCTTGTAGCTTTTTTCGATTTTCGGATGGTCAAGGTCGATGTCGTTTATCGGCCGCACAATGCGCCGTGAGATCATTATGGCTGAGATAAGCGAACACAGTGCAAGCACTGTCAGAATAACAACAAGCGGCTGAAGGTTTTTCAGGAGCATTGCAGCAAAAGACATCTGCTCGTCGGATACCCGTATGACAGAGCCGTCGGAGATGCGTACAGCGTAGTAGACGGTCTTGGTCATGAGCGTGTCGGAATATCTTTCCGAGTTGCCCGAGCCTGAACGCAGCGCCTCCTCGACTTCCTTCCTGTCGGAGTGGTCGTCAAGCTGGAGAGGATCCCTGCTTGAATCGAAAAGCACCTGTCCGCTCTCTGATATCCATGTAACGCGGAGGCTTCCGAAATCGGTGCCGACAAGGTATTCATCACCGTTCAGCTCTGCCGCGGAGGAAATTATCGTGCAGTTCAGACGCAGACTGTCTGCGGCTTCATCTGCATTGTGGCTGTACGAAACGCCTGTCAGCAGAAAAATTGCCGCAGTTACAGCAAGAAACGATACGGCTATGATGCTCAGGAATATTTTCTTAGTCATCGGCACCACCTGCCCTGTAACCGACTCCGCGGATAGTCTCGATGATACTGCCGCTCTCACCGAGCTTTGAACGGAGCGTTCTGATATGCACATCAAGGGTGCGGCTCTCGCCTGTGAAATCGTAGCCCCATACCCTGCTGAGGAGCTCGTCACGCGGGATGACTTTGCCTTTGTTCTTCAGCAGTACCGCGAGCAGCTCATACTCCTTGAGCGTCAGGACTATCTTCTCTCCGCCGCGCATTACCTCGTGCTGTGACGGGAGCAGGACTATATCTCCTGCGGCGATCCTGTTCTCCTCAGCTTCGCCGTAAGTGCGGCGGAGCAGGGCGTTGATGCGTGAGATCAGCTCCATTGCTCCGAACGGCTTGGTGATATAGTCGTCCGCGCCGCTGTCAAGCCCTGTGACTTTGTCGAATTCGGTCGATTTTGCGGTGAGCATTATTATCGGGAGCCTGCGTGCAGCTGTGTCTGCACGGAGCTTTTTCAGTATAGATATGCCGTCTTCCTCGGGGAGCATTATGTCGAGCAGGAGCAGCTCGGGCAGCTGATCTGCCATTGCCCTGCGGAAGTCGGACGGAGTCTCGAAGCCCTCCGCCTCAAATCCGGAGCTCCGCAGTGCATACAGTACGAAATTGCGTATGCCGCTGTCATCCTCAAGCAGATATATCATTGCCATCCACCTCCGAAAGTCTTACAGCCATTGAATGAACGCTGTCTTGTCATTTTTGTTGTAGCCTGCCCGTTCATAGAAGCGGAGCGTGCTTTCCTCTTTCGAGCCTGTGAGCAGCATCATCTTGTAGCAGTTTTCACGCTGAGCGATCTCCCGTGCAAGATCAAGGCAGGCGGAAGCAAGTCCCCTGCCGCGGTATGCGCTGTCGGTCACGACATTCTCGATGAAGGCATAGGGACGCTGACCGCGTGTAAGGTTCGGGATTATCACACACACGCAGGTCGAGACTATCCTGCCGTCCTCTTCGGCAACAATGATGTGGTGGCAGGGATCGCTGATGATGCTTTCCCACACAGACATGACACGTTCGTCCTTTTCGGGGAACGGATTGTCATGGAGCTGCATATACAGAGTCATAAGTCCGTCAAAGTCTGCTGCTGTGATCTCACGTACCATACCGGAGCCTCCTGTCAGTTTTTATATATAGTATAAGCGATTTTTCTGAAAAATGCAAGGCAGTACAGCCGACCTGTACAAAAAATCTTTCGCTGCTGTTGCAATCGGATTTTTTTTGTGGTATAATAAATATAGGGCACCTCTAAAAACCCCTTCTGAGAAAAAGCAGCTATGCACAGCATCTGCTGCGTCAAGCCCTCTCGTAGTGTGAAAGCACGCCTTCGATGGCTTTTCTTGCATCTACTGTACCTATCTGCTTTTTCTTACTCAAAACGGGTTTTTAGAGATGCCCTATACTTTGAATCTGGAGGTGCATTATGAGTTCCGACCCTTATGGGAATAATATGACATATCCCACGCTGCGAAGAGCCATATCCGTGCCTCCGTTTTTCTGCCTGAACGCCTGATCTCCCGCGTACGGCAGTACGGCGGCACCGCCTCTTTCGCAGTAAATACCGCGAAAGGAGATACGCCCTGATGATAAACTATTACACTAACGGAGGCGGCAGGCTCGACCAGATCGACGAGCTTGAGAACGGCTGCTGGGTATCGGTCGTTGCCCCGACTCCACAGGAGATTAAGATGCTCATAGATGATTTCGGGCTGGACAGCGGCTTCGTCAAGTCATCGCTCGATGAGGAGGAATCTTCGCGTATAGAGCGCGAGGACGACCAGACTCTCATCATCATAGACACCCCGGTAGCCTCGACAGAGGACGAAACGAAGGTGTTCTTCACAATGCCTATCGGCATAATCATAACCGAAGAAAACGTTTTTACGATCTCGCTTCACTCAACACAGATAATTGACGAGGCGGTGCGCGGCTCAATACGCAATCTCCACCCGTCGCTCAAAACACGCTTCGTGCTTCAGCTTCTGCTGAGGATAGCTGCGCTGTTCCTGTATCACCTGAAGCAGATAGATAAGCTGTCATCCGCAGCCGAGCAGCAGCTCCATGACGCGATGAAGAACGAGCTCCTCATGCAGCTTCTTGCCCTTGAGAAGGCTCTCGTATATTTCTCGACCTCACTGAAAGCAAATGAGGCGACCATTGAGAAGATATTCCGCGGACGTGTCATAAAGCTTTACGATGAGGATCAGGACCTTCTTGAAGATGTGCTCATTGAGATGAAGCAGGCGATCGAGATGTCCAGCATCTACACGGGTATTCTTTCGAGTATGATGGACGGCTTTTCCTCAGTCATCTCAAACAACCTTAACATAGTGATGTGGCGGCTGACCATTGTCACTATCCTCATGGAGATACCGAACATCATCTTTGCGCTGTACGGTATCAATACGGTGGATCTTCCGCTGCCGTTCACTTGGTTCCCGATATCACTGGCAGTATTCCTGACGGCTGTTGCGGCGTTCGTGCTGATAAAGTGGAAGAAGAAATAGCCGATACCGCGGGCGCACATCAGAGTGCTCACTTTATGAAAAAAGCAGGTTGCCGAGTCTGTGATCGCAGGCTCGGCAATTTTATGCCGCGGCTGTCAGAGGAGGCAGCTTTTCTCAGCGGAAAAAACAGGCTGCCGTGCAATAAACCAGCGGTTTATGTCGGCAACCTGCGAAACCGTCAAAGGTGGCTCACCTTTGTTGGCTCGGGGATAAATCTGTCATTCTGCGGCATACTATCTCCGAGGTGAGATAATGACACGGAATGAACGTGAAAAGCTTCCGATACTCACGGAGCTGAGCGACAATATTGCAAGAATAAACGAACTTTCTGGCGGCTCGTCGGATGTGCTCGTCAACAGATTCGTGACGGGCGGAGTTGAATGTGCGCTGATATGCTGCGAGGGAATGGTATCCTCGCAGACTGCCGCAGAGATGATACTCGGTCCCGTGACGGGGATAGCTTCTCAGGGCAGCGCGGATGAGCTGTTCAGTCACATACAGGACAATCTGCTTCTTTCTGCCGACCGTACCGAGGCGCGCGATTATGATACGCTTTTCCGCCTGCTCAATTCAGGATTTGTACTGCTCATCGCAGACGGAGCTGACTGTGCTCTTGCCTTCGGAGTGCAGGGCTATGCTTCACGCGGCATACAGGAGCCGTCGGGAGAAGGCAGCATCTTAGGCAGCCATGAGGGTTTCACGGAGGTCATACGGACAAATATGTCGCTGATAAGGCGGCGGATGAAATCGCCTGAACTCGTCATGGAGCTCATGGTCAAGGGCGAGCGGAGCAGAACAGATGTATGCCTGTGCTATATGCGCGACCGCGTGCCGAAGCGGCTGCTTGACCGCATACGCCGCTCACTCGCGGACATAAGGCTTGAATCGGTGCTCTCGACGGGCTATATACGTCCGTTTTTAGAGAAGCGCAGCTTTGAGCTTTTCAGCTCCACGGGCATAACGGAGCGTCCCGATGTGCTATGCTCGAAGCTGATAGAGGGCAGGGCGGCGGTGCTGATAGACGGCGTACCGTATGCGATAGTAGTGCCGCGGCTTCTGTGCGAGAGCTTCCACACGCTTGATGATTATGCCTATAAGCCGTATTATGCTGTTTTCAGCAGGTGGCTGAGATATGTGGCGTTTATCGCTGCTGTGCTGCTTCCTGCCGTGTACACAGCTATTGTCATGCATCATCCCGAGCTCCTCAACAGCACGCTTCTCATGCTTCTTGCGGATGCGGAGAAGAACGCGCCGCTCCCGATCCTTGCGGAGTCGTTTGTTGTCCTGCTGATGTATGAGATGGTGCGTGAGGCAGGGATACGCCTGCCGAAGCCTGCGGGCGGAGCGGTCAGTATCATCAGCGGACTTATCATCGGAGATGCCGCTGTGAAATCGGGTATCGTCAGCACGCCCCTCCTTACGATGACGGCTCTTGCCGTGCTTGGCGGACTGGTCGTTCCCGACCTTGCACCGCAGGTGACGGTGCTGAGGCTTGCATTTCTTGCAGCAGGCGGCATAATGGGCGTGTTCGGGATAAGTCTGCTCGCGTGTGCTGTGCTTACAAATATATGCTCGACCGAGGACTACGGTTTCCCGTTCACAGCTCCGCTCTCGCCGTTTGCGGCGGAGGGCATGGGCGATACGGCAGTACGGCTCGGCATGAGGAAGATGCTCCGCCGCGGCTTCACTGTGGAGGCTTATCATGAATAAGATAAGCAGGCATCAGCTTGCGGCACTCATGCTTATCGGAGATGCGTTCGCACTGTTCTGCCTGCGCGGCAGGATATGCGTGATGACGGCGGTCGGCTTTGCCGCAGGAAGCCTTATCCAGTTTCTTCTTGCACTTCCGCTTGCAAGGCTTTGCGACCGCGGTCATACACTTGCAGACAGCGGAAGAGCTGTACGGCTGATACTGCTCGTCAATATGCTTCTGTGGGGCGGAACTCTCTTTGCCATGCTTCGTGAAGCAAGCACAGTCATCTATATTCCCTATGAAAATTCGGGCGTGTCAGGCAGGCTTGCCGTCGCAGGACTTATCGCGGCAGTGTGCGTGTACATCTCCTCATCGGGGATAAAGGCACTTGCGAGGTCTGCGGTCATTGCGGCAGGTCTCGGAGCAGTCTGCGTGGCGATAGTTGTCGTCAGCGCATTGATACAGTCCGACATGAGCAATATCCTGCGCCCGACAGACAGTACACTGCTGCACGAGCTGATACGCGGCTTCGGAGCAAGCGGCGGACTCGGGAGCTTTGTTGTCCTGCTCAGCTTTTCAGCGGACAGCAAGACCAATACTGCGGCACTGTATTTCACCTGCAAGGCTGTTCTCTCGTTTGTGATGCTGTTTACAGCGGTCATAGTGACAGGCGGCATCATGGATGTGATAAGCTTTCCCGTCACGTCGGCAGCACAGCTCTCACAGCCGTTCCCCGTACAGCGGACAGATTCGCTGTTCCTGACGGTGTTTTCGGTTTTTGCGGTATATACCACGGCTGTACAGGCATCGGCGGCTGAATACCTTGCCGCACTGACCGTACCGCGGCTGCGAAGATTCCGCTGCACGCTTGCACTTGCCATAATGGCGGCACTCGGAGCTGTAATGCGAGCTCCGTCGTCAGGCACCGCAGTCTATGCCGCAGCGGCGGCTGCCATGCTGCTAATCGTGCCTGCCGAAGCACTGGTGAAGGGAGGCCTTGGTAAGCGTGAAAAGGCTTAGTATCGTGACCGCCCTGCTTGCAGCGGCTTTGCTGACGGGATGCTCCTCTGACGGAAGTGTCAGCGACAAGAGCTACCTCAGAGCCGCAGTCATAGGAGCGGATTCCGTGACGATGTCATTCTTCTCGGAGGATGACGGCGTAGTGACAGCGGAGGCTGATTCGCCCGAAAAGGCGTGTTCTGCAGCGGAGCTCAGCGGCGGCAAGAGGATATTTACGGGCTACACCGAGCTGATAATCCTTGACGGCTGTGACAGTGCCGAGGTGCTCACCTTCATGCTGAACGAGTGGAAGGTGTCGCCGTCCTGTATCGTAGCCTGTCCTGACGGGAACGGAGCAGCTCTCCTTTCAGAGAGAAGCGCGGAGGAGCTTGAGGGAGCGGTCAGAGTCGCGCAGAAGCAGGAGCTTGTCGGCAGATGTGACATCGTGACCGTGCTCGGCGGACTGCTCGGCAGCAGCAGAACAGCAGAGGTGCCTGTGCTGTCACAGGACGGCTTTGCCGGAACGGCAAGTATAGAATAACGGGGCGAAAGCTCCGCTACATAAAGGAGAAAATCTATGAAAACAGCAACTAACTGTGAGACCTGTACAAACTATGTCTATGACGAGGACTGCGACTGCTATGTATGCATGGTAGACCTTGACGAGGACGAGATGGCGCGATTCATACAGGGCACGAACTACGCCTGCCCGTATTATCGCCTTGACGATGAATACGGAGTAGTGCGCCACCAGAACTGATACTGCACGTTCATTTTCTCCGTTTATTCTGCATATATATTACTGTCCGCAGAATAGACGAAGGAGTGATGCACTTGAAAATACCACCCGCTCAGCGGGCAGTCACACTGGGGCGGTACATTCTGAAGAACAGGACGACCGTCCGCGCCGCTGCAAAGCAGTTCGGCATATCCAAGAGCACGGTGCACAAGGATGTCAGCGAGCGGCTGAAAAAAGAGGACCCCGAGCTGTACGGGCTTGTAAGGGACGTTCTTGAGACGAACAAGCAGGAGCGGCATATCCGCGGCGGACTTGCCACTCGTGAAAAGTACAGGGAGATAGCCAAAAACAGGAGGGGATACTGATGTATCCCCTCTGTACGCTCCGCAGGAGCATATATCTGAAAACAGCAGCCTGACAGGACTTTGCCCCTGCGCAGCTCTTCACGGGCGGCACCGATGCATCACTGACGTCAGCCACTTCGCAGCGGGAGCTCTCACACTGCTGTTTACTTCTATTCTATGCAGAAAAACTCAAAAGGCGACAAAGAAAAATATAACAGGCGGATATTTCAATGTTTTTACTAAGACCTGTGAAAGAATCAGCGGTATTTCTTCAAATGTCACTTTTGTAGCAATTCTGTAACCGCCGTATACCGAGCTGTATACAAACTTTGACCCTGCTGTTATTGCATTTGCTCCGGTTATTGACTATAATGGAATCATAGAGCAAAAGAGATTTACATATAGCCAACAACCGTTTCCACGCCCTAATATACCTCCGGGCGTTACATAACACACCTTTTCAGATAAGAACGGCTGCCGCGGGATATTCCTGCGGCAGCCGTTCTTTTGCCATTTTTTGTGAACTTTTTTAAAATCACTTGAAAAATCCGACAAATGCTGTTATTATTATAGAGTATTGCTTTTTGAAAGGAAACTCAGAATGAAGAAACTGATTAGAAAGATCGTGTCGGTTTTTCCGAAGCCGATACGCGACCTGTATTTTAATTACGAGGACAAGTGGCTCTACCTGTTCTTTGGCGGTCTGACCACTGTCGTAAGCTTTGTTGCGGCAGGCTTCGCAAAATGGGTGCTTGAAAGCTGGGGCAACTTCGATGAAAGTGCCGTCAGCGATATAAGCACGGTATTTTCGTGGGTTTGCGCTGTTACATTTGCCTATCTCACAAACAGGGTATGGGTATTCGATTCCAAGATAAAGGGCGCAAAAAATCTCATTGCCGAGGGCGGAAAGTTCTACGGCGGCAGAGTGTTCACACTTGCTGTTGAGTGGATAATAATGAGAGTCGGATATGCTGTTATGGGACTGAATTACTGGCTTGTGAAGATACTGGCAAATGTCATTGTGCTGATACTCAACTATGTTATCAGCAAGGTGTTCGTATTCCGCAAGGGTAAAGAGGAAGCCGATGGCTGATACAATTAAAATAGGAAACACTGAAATAAAGCGGACTGCTGCGCTTGCTCCCATGGCAGGAGTGGCTGACAGGGCATACCGCCTGATGTGTAAGCGGTTCGGAGCAGCATACGTTGTCAGCGAAATGGTCTCGGCAAAGGGGATATGTTACAGTGACCGCAAGACCGCAGAGCTCTGCACTGTGACGGACGATGAGCGTCCTATGGCAGTGCAGCTTTTCGGAAGCGAGCCTGATTTCATGGCGGAGGCTGTGAGGATAGTGCTTGATTACCGTCCCGACATCATTGATATAAATATGGGCTGTCCCGTCCCGAAGGTCATAGGTACAGGGGCAGGCTCGGCACTGATGAAGGACACCGCTCTTGCGGCGGAGATCACCTCGGCGGCTGTAAAAGCGGCAGGAGATGTTCCCGTAACGGTGAAGATACGAAGCGGCTGGTCTGCGGACACGGTCAATGCCGTTGAGACGGCAAAAGCTCTTGAAGCGGCAGGAGCTGCCGCAATAGCTGTTCACGGACGCACGCGCGACCAGTTTTACAGCGGATGTGCCGATCTCAGCGTGATACGCAGTGTGAAGCAGGCGGTCAGCATACCTGTTATCGGCAACGGCGATGTTACTGAAGCGGCATCCTGTATCAATATGTACAGGGAGACAGGCTGCGATCTTGTGATGATAGGCAGAGGCAGCTACGGAAACCCGTTTATTTTCAAAGAGACAGAGGCGGCTCTGGAGGGACGTGATTACGTTCCGCCGACGGTCGAGGAGCGTATGGATGTGATGCTTGAACATATCAGGCTCATGCTGGAGCTAAGTCCCAAGGATGAAGAACTGGCGATACATGAGGCGAGAAAGCACGCAGCATGGTACATGAACGGTTATTACGGCTCGGCAAAATTCCGCGGCAGATGTTATCAGCTCAGCTCATACAGCGAGGCTGAAAGTCTTGCAGAGGAATTCATCGAGCTTCAGAATAGCAGAATAGACAAAAATATCGGCAAAAATTCGTGAAAACTGACAAAAGAGGCCTGCAGCGTAAAAAGTCAGCTTCGGAAATCACGTAAAACAGGCGAAAAGTCGGCTTAATCCAATTTTTTGACAGATAAAACTGACTGTAATTATGCCGTTCAATCATACAATTAGTAATTGCATTTGGAAAAACAATGTGATATAATATAGTCGCGGAAGTGTCTCTCCCGCGCTGAAAGGGAAGATTAAGATGAAGTTGAGAAAAGGTCGTGCCGCAGCTGCGCTTGCAGTGCTGGCAGTCGTACTTGTATCAGGAGTAAGCTGCGCCACAAAGGTGGTCGGCGGCACGGTGGAAAGCGGCAGCTCAGGCAGCAGTGCCGTTATTGCAACAACCGAAGCTCCGACCGAGGAGCCCACGACTGAACCTGTCCCCGAGGACAAGCGCGTTCATGTTGTGGCAGCAGGTGATAACCTTATTCATTACTCGGTATACAAGAATGCCGAAAAGCTTGCAGCACCGGGCGAGAGCTACGATTTCAAGCCGCTTTATCAGAACGTGAAGTATATCGTGGAAGAAGCCGATCTCGCCATTCTTAATCAGGAGACGATAATCAGTCAGAGCAATGAGGTACGCGGTGCCAACGGCGGCGCACTCCTGTTCAACTCGCCTCCTGAGGTCGCAGATGCGGTAATAGACCTTGGCTTTGACGTTTTCACAATGGCAAACAATCATCTGCTCGATTTCGGAGCAAGTGCTCTTGAGGAATCCATCAATTTCTGGAATGACAAGGCAAAGGAAAATGACCTTACAGTGCTCGGTGCATACCTGAATGAGGAGGATTCCGAGAATATACGCGTCAGGGAAGTAAACGGCGTGAAGATCGCTTTCCTCGCTTATGCGGAGCATATCAACGGCTTCGATTTCCCTGAAGGATGTCCGCTCAGAGTAGTCATGAACTATGAGGAGGACATCATCGAGCGGCAGATAAAGGCTGCAAAGGAAAAGGCAGATGTTGTTATTGTTTCAGCACACTGGGGCGTTGAGGACACACATCTCGTTTCGGAGGACCGCGTTCAGTTAGCCAACAAGATGGTCAACTGGGGGGCGGACGTGATACTCGGCTGTCATACCCATACCGCAGAAAGTATGGAGTGGATAACGCGCGAGGACGGAACAAAGGGCTTTGTCTACTACTCAATGGGCAATTTCATTTGCTGCCAGACCGATAACTTCAACCTCGTCGGTGAGATGCCTGACTTCGACATCGTAATGGATGGTGAGACAGGCGAGATAACACTTGAGGACGTTGGAGCGATCCCGAACATAATCCATTACGAATCACCCGATTTTGCAAATCTTGCGATCTATCCGTACAGCAAGTATACACCGGAGCTTGCTGCCATTCACGGAGTCCCGTATGCAGTGCCGCAGGGTACTTATACAAGCTTTGGCTGGGATATAATGAATGACATAGTTAACGAGAGCATCCCCGTTGAATTCCAGAAGCTGGACAAATAATAAATTTGTTCACACACTTTTCACAAAGCTGCTTTTTATGGGAAATTTGCACAAAAACCCGATTGTGCAAACCGTGCAAAAAAGGGATAGGATGTTTAGATAAAATACCAAAAACGAAATAAACCTATTTACATTTCTTCTGACCTGATATATAATAAAATCGTGAATAAATATAGACTTTGAGATTAACATCTCGTTTCAGCAGAGCAGTGCATTACATCGACACCCGCCTGCTTCGGACGGGACGGGCTTTCCGTATGCGGTGCGTACACGATCCGCTGCTTGTACGGACAGCTTTTTGCGCGCGTCTGACTATGTTTGTTCTCACCGCTCATCAGGCGGAGGACGGTTCGCGGAACCGTCACCATAATCTACGATATAATAAAAGGGGCACCTGTTCCTTTGTTATATAACATTAATGAAGAAGGAGGAAAAAATCATGAAGACAAAAAAGATAGTCATCGGAGCTATGGCTGCAGCTATGCTTTCACTTTCTGTCTGCTCAATCGCTCCCGCTGTTGCAGCTGACGAAACAGTGCAGATTTCCGTCAGCAAGGAGACAGCAGAGGCAGGAGGAACTTTTAATGTGGAGGTATCTCTCGCAGACATTCCGAGTACTGGACTACAGTGCTGCAACTTCTCGATCAAGTACGATCCGAAGGTTCTCACAATCACTGACATTAAGGCAGGTTCGCTGGCAGGGGCAGTAAGCGGTGATTCATCATCATCCATGCTTCCTAATTTCGGCAATTATTCACAAGAGGGGCTTATCAGCGTAGCGTGGTCGACATCAGTTGATGATTCGTCCAAGTGGCTGAAAGGTGAGGGTACATTCTGTACTATAAGCGGTACCGTTGCAAGCGGTGTTGCTGAAGGAACAGTTTCCGAAATCACCATCGTTCCTACAGACCGTGAGACCTATTCCGGTTCAGGTGTGAAGAACACTGAGTTTGACTGCGGTTACCTTAAAGATGGCGTTAAGGTTAACTTCGGCGTTAAGGCAAATGCAGGAAGCGTAACAGTTCCTGAGAAGACAACTACAACTACAACCACAACATCAGAGACTCCCACTGCTTCACTGAGAGGCGATGCAAACGTTGATGGCAAGGTTACAGTTGCTGATGCAGTAGCTATTCTCCAGTCTATCGCTAACAGAGACAAGTACGAGCTCAAGCCGCAGGGTAAGATCAACGGCGATGTTGATGGCGAAGCTGGTATCACAGGTGCAGACGCACTCAAGATCCAGAAGTACGACGCAGGCGCAATCGACACTCTCTAAGCGATAAGCCAATAGTCTGAAGATTATCTGATTTGTCCCCCTTACAAAGGAATACAAACCCAAAATCATAAGTTATTAATAGGCGTAAAAACCTAAAGAAAGGAATTATTACAAATGAAGAAACTTATTTCTGCAGCTGCTTCACTTGCTATGGCTGCATCGATGGTAAGCTCAGCTGTTCCTTTTGTTACAGGTGCTGCTGACTCAACCAAGGGCTTTGAGCTCCGTCCTTACCTTGATGTAAATGGTAAAGAGGTAAGTACTACAGTATCTGCTGACGACATCAGCGCAGGCAGCGTTACAATCCCTGTAGGTGTTTTCCTTACAGAAAACACACCTGACTGTGACTCTATCACAGCTCAGTTCACAGTAAAGTCTGACGACGGTGATGCTTCCAATGACTACGTTACATTCAAGAAGCACCAGGCTGGTGACGACTACTTCAAGTCAGAGCAGTCTGTTTCTCTTGCAAACGGCGGCAGCGGTAAGACAGTATCTCTCGTAGGCTTTGCAGGTGAGATCGTTAACGATGAGGAGGACGGCGACTACTTCTCACCCTCTGTAAAGGGACAGTGCTTCGCTGAGCCCAGCTCAAAGTCAGCCAATACACCCAACGCATTCGGTTCATTCGCTATGACTGCTCCCAGCAACGGCAAGGGATACAAGTGGTCAGGTGCAAAGTCCGATGATTACCCGGTATACGTTGTAGATGTAATCTTTGCTAAGGGCACACCCGCAGGCAACTACTCTATCGAGTTCTGCGATTACGCTCCCGAGGCTGATTTCCCCGACAACTATTCTTGCATGTGCGAGACATCCAGCGGTAAGATGACTACCAAGAAGGGCAACCTCACACTCAAGAACCTCGACATCACAATCGGTGGCGCAGCTACTCCCGGAACAACAGTTCCCGGAACAACAACTACAACTCAGAACACAACAACTACAACAACCAAGGGCGGTACAGATACACCTGACGACGGCGAGGTTGATGATGGATTCGTTGTAACTCCTGAGGACGTAACAGTTAGACCCGGTGAGACAGTAACCGTTGGCTGCTATGCTACAAACGAAAACGATCGTCTTGCTGGTCAGTTCGTTGCACAGGTTATCGACGCTAACCTTCCTATCGAAGGCGCAACAGCTACTATCAAGAGCGCTAAGTGTACAGCAGTAAGCGGTACTCACAACTACGAAGAGATCAACGGTACATGGTACTGCGATACTCTTGATTCAGGCGAGCCCCAGGAAATCAACACTGCGAAGCCTGTTGTAAGATACGCAATCACAATCCCTGAGGATGCAGAGCCCGGCGTATACGAGTGGAAGCTCGACAGATTCCACGTTGTTGAAGACGGTTACAACGGTGTTGAGTTCGACGCTGTTCTCAAGACAGGTAAGATTACAGTTGAAGGCGATGCTTCTTCAACTACAACTGAGGAAACAACAACTACAACTGAGGAAACAACAACTACAACTGAGGGAACAACAATAACTACAACTGCTGATTCTACACCTGTAACACCCGGCGATGTTCTCTACGGTGATACAAACTGCGACGGTAAGGTAAATATTGCTGACGTAGTTGTACTCAACAAGTACCTCAACGATGCTAAGTCCTACGACATGAAGGATCAGGGCAAGGTTAACGCTGACTGCTGCGACGCTAAGGGCGGCGAGGGTCTTGACGCTAACGACTCTGATGCTATCATCAAGAGCATTGTTCACCTTGTAGACATTTCCAATGGCTGCACAGCTGCTGATCTTAAGTAATCAAAAGCTGAGTATACAATAAAATAGAGCAATTGCTCGGAAAGGAAATGCACAAATGAAGAAACTGCTTGCGGCAGTTACGTCCTTCGCAATGAGTGCTTCACTCATGACAAGTGCATTTGCTTCTTCCTTTAATGTTAGTGCTGCCGGCAGAGTATCTGCTGTGCAGCCTAACGTTAGTATGGAGGAAGTATCGGACGTTGCTGTCAACAAAACTGCTCAGGCTGACTTCGTTGTAACTCCTGAAGAGGTTTCTGTTAATCCGGGTGAAACAGTAAAGGTAAAGCTTTTAGCAGATGCCGGCTCGCACAAGGTCGGTACATTTGTTATTGCGCTTAATGATTCTGATCTCCCGCAGGGTATAACAGCAGACGTTGCTACCGCTGATCTTCGCTGCAAGGCTGTTAGCGGAACTTATACCTTCAATAAGCTTAACGGAAAATATTATTGCGATACACTTGACGGAGGCGAGCCGATGGAGATCGACTCATCCAAGGCTGTAATCGCATTTACTCTTACTGTTCCTGCAAGTGCTACTCCCGGAGACTATACTTATGATCTCTCTGAGTTCCATGTTGTTGAGGACGGTTATAACGGTGTTGAGTTCGATGCAACTGTAAAGCCCGGCGTTATCCATATTCTTGGAGCGGGCGGAACAACTGCTGCTACAACTACAGGCGGCAATACCCCCGCAGGTAATACAACCACAGCCGGAGGAAGAACACCTACAGGAAACGAAGACAAGAACTTCGTTGTTACTCCTGAGAATGTAGAAGTTAATCCCGGTGAGGATGTTAGCATCAGCATTTTCTGTAAGAACCCCGACAACCGCAAGGTTGGCCAGTTCGTTGTACAGTTAAAGGATGAGAGCCTCCCCATCAAGGGTGCTACCGCAACAATGTCAAGCACAAAGTGTCTGGCTGTTTCCGGTACACATAACTACGAAAATCTCAACGGTACATGGTACTGCGATACTCTTGATTCAGGCGAGCCACAGGAAATCAATTCTGAAAAGGCTGTAGCAAGATACAAGGTAAGCATTCCTGCCGATGCAACTCCCGGCGAATATACATGGTATCTCGACAGATTCCATGTTGTTGAGGACGGTTACAACGGCGTTGAGTTTGACGCAACCATCAAGCCCGGTACTATCACAGTTCTCGGTGAAGGTGGTACAACAACTACAAGCAATGATACACCCACAACCACAAAGCCTAACGGAACTAAGCCTGCAAACGTTGACGAGGACTTCATCGTAAGACCTAAGGACGTTGAGGTTAATCCCGGTGAAAAGGTTAATATCGGCATCTATGCAGAGAACAACAGCGGCCGTCAGGTAGCTCAGTTCGTTGTAAGAGTTGATGACGAGAACCTTCCTATCGAAGGTGCTACTGCTACAATGTCCAGCAAGCGCTGCACAGCTGTAAGCGGAACACATTCTTATGAGGAGATTGACGGCACATGGTACTGCGATACACTTGATTCAGGTGATCCGCAGGACATCAATACCGAGAATCCTGTTGCAAGATTCGAAATCTCTATCCCTGCTGATGCTAAGGCCGGCGAGTATGAGTGGCAGCCCGACAGATTCCACGTAGTTGAAAACGGCTACGAGGCTATCGAGTTTGACGCTAATATCAAGCCCGGTAAGATCGTCGTTCTCGGCGCTGACACAACTACAACTACTACAACAACTACAACTGTTACAACAACTACTACAACCGCTACCACAGCAGCTCCTGCTGACGGCGAAGTTGAGTGGAAGATTCCTACAGTAAATGCCAAGGCTGGTGAAACAGTCAAGGTTGACGTTGTTGTAAACGGTGATTCTGATCTTGCTGTTGCAGGTGCACAGTTCAAGATCACTCCTGCTTCTCCTGTTGAGTTTGCAAGCGTAGCAGACACAACTGCTGCTTACAAGGCAGACGTTCAGAACAATGCAAAGACTAACGAATTTGCATTTGCAGAAGCTGCAGGCAAGAGCACTGCTGCTGACGACGGCGCAGTTGTTCTTTCACTTTCGTACAAGGTTCCTGCTAATGCAAGCGGTACCTATGCACTCAAGTGGTCCGATGCTTTCGTAAGTGACGCAAACGGCAATGAAATCACAGATAAGGTTACTCTTACTGACGGTGCTATCGTTGTTGCTGCTGCTGACGGAGACATCACATGGCAGATCCCCACAGTACACGCTAAGGCTGGCAAGACTGCTGCCCTCAACGTTACTGTAAGCGATCCTGAGGCTGCTGCTCTTGCTGTTGCAGGTGCACAGTTCGCTATCGAAGCTGACACAGTTGAGTTCAGCTCTGTTAACGCAGAGTCTGCTGCTTACAAGTCAGAAATCGTAAACAACAAGGAAACAAATGAGTTTGCATTCGGTGAAGGCAAGGGCGCAGGCGTTGCTGCTGCTGACGGCGCAACAGTTATGACTCTTACCTACAACGTTCCTGCAGGCACAAAGCCCGGTACATATAATGTATCATGGGCAGGAGATATCTTCATCTCCGATACAGACGGAAACGACATTACAGCTAAGGTTGCTCTTGTTGACGGTGCTATCATCGTTGACGATGACTCCGTTGCAGGCGATGTTACCTGGACAATTCCTGAGAAGCACGCTGCTCCCGGTGAGACCGTAGAGATGGACGTTCTCGTATCTGTAAACGGCGAGAATCTCGCTGTTGGCGGTGCTCAGTTCAACATTATCGCCAAGACTCCTATCGCACTTTCCGGTGCTGAGGGCTCTGACGGTTACAAGGCTGACATCGAGTACAACATGGACACAAATGAATTCGCATTCGCTGAGGGTAAGGGCGCAGGCGTTGAGGCTGCTGACGGTACATCTGTTCTCAAGCTCACATACACTGTTCCTGAGGATGCTCAGCCCGGCGAATATCCCGTTGAGTGGTCCAACGCTTTCATCAGCGATACAAACGGCAATGACATCACTGCTAATGTAACACTGGTAAACGGCGTTATCATCATTGATGATGAATCAACCACTTCAGGTTCAAGCACAACAACAACAGGTTCTGAGACAACAACTACTACTGACTCAGACACAACAACTACAACTGACTCAGACATAACAACTACAAGTTCTGAATCAACAACTTCTACTACAATTACAGTTCCCGATGGTGCTGTAATCTGGCAGATCCAGAAGGTTGAGGCAGAAGCAGGTGAGACAGTTACAGTTCCTGTACTCGTTCTCGATCCTAACGGCTCCAAGCTCCCCGTAGGCGGTGCTCAGTTCGGTGTAACAGCCGAGTCTCCCATTGCTTATGATTCAGTATCCGGCAAGTCTGCTGCATACGGCTCTGATATAGTTGCAAACGCTTCTACATACGAGTTCGCATTCGCTGACGCTAAGGGTGCTGAGACAGTAGGCGCTGACGGTGCAGTTGTATTCAATCTTGTTTACACTGTTCCCGAGGGTACTGCTGCCGGCGAGTACGCTGTAGAGTGGACAAAGGACTTCTTCGGTGCAGCAAACGCTAACGGCGAAGATATATCCAAGTATATCGTATGCCTCGACGGTGCTATCATCGTTAAGGATAATTCTACAACCACAACTACAGAAACAACAACAACAACCGACACAACCGACACAACAACAACAGCTTCTACTACTGCTTCATCCGCAGAAACAACAACAACTCTCACAGTTGCTGAGGGTTCAGTAATCTGGCAGGTTAAGAGCGTAACAGCTGCTCCCGGTGAAGAGGTTGAGGTTGAAATAATCGTTCTTGATCCTAACGCTACTAACCTTGAGGTTGGCGGTGCACAGTTCGTAGTTAACTGTGACGGTGCTGCTCTCACAGGCGGTACAGGTTCTGATGCTTATGGCGCAGAAATTACTCAGGGCGAGGGCGATGACGCTAACAGATTTGCATTTGCTCATGCCAAGGGCGAGGGCATTGCAGCTGAAAACGGCGCAAAGGTTATCACACTCAAGTACAAGGTTCCTGAAGATGCTAAGGACGGCGACAAGTATGCAATAAACATTGCTGATCTCGTTGCTTCCGACACAAACGGCCTTGACATCACAAAGCACATCCTTGCTATCGGTGGTGAGATCAGTGTAGTTGACAAGACAACAACTACAACTACAACTACAACTGAAGCTACAACTACAACAGCTGAGGATTCTACTACAACTACAACAGCAACAGCTTCTACAACAGCTCCTGTTTCTACAACAATTCCTGAGGGTGCTGTAATCTGGCAGATCCAGAGAGTTGAGGCTAATCCCGGCGAAACAGTTACTGTTCCCGTTCTTGTTATCGATCCTAACGGAGCTAAGCTCCCTGTAGGCGGTGCACAGTTCGGCATCACAGCAAAGACACCTATCGTTTATGATTCAGTTTCTGATACATCTGCAGCTTATGGCGCAAAGGTAGACAGCAATGCTTCTACATTTGAGTTCGCATTTGCAAGTGCTGACGGTTCTGAGATAGTAGGCGAAAACGGTGCAACAGTTATCAACCTTACCTACACAGTTCCCGAGGGAACAGCTGCAGGCGAGTATGCTGTTGAGTGGAACAAGGAGTTCTTCAATGCTTCTAATTCCAACGGCGACGATATATCCAAGTATATCATCTGCCTCGACGGTGCTATCGTTGTTAAGGATGTAGCATCAACTACTACAACTGACACAGATGCTCCTGACGATCCAAGCTCAACTACTACAGAGACTACTGCTTCTACAACAGAAAGCACGACTGCTTCCGATGAGGGCACCACAACAGCTTCCGATGTAGTAAGCACAACAGCTTCCGATGAGGGCAGCACAACAACTTCCTCTGAAACAAGCACAACAGCTTCCGATGAGGGCAGTACAACAACTTCCTCTGAAACAAGCACAACAGCTTCCGATGAGGGCAGCACAACATCTTCTACAGCTTCCACAACAGCTACAGAGAGCGGAACACAGACAACTGTTTCCGGCGAAGCAGCTGAAGGAAAGATCGTAGCTGAGGTTACAGCAGTTGACGGCTTCTACTTCAACCATGATGTAAGAACCTTCAATAAGGGTCACGTCGAGGGTATGAAGCTCACACTTGTAAAGGCTGACGGTACAGAAGAGGCTCTCACAGTTGATGAATCACTCATCAGCTTCAAGGAGCAGGTAAGCGGCAAGGATACACCTAATGACGCTTACAGAGAAGAGCAGACAAACTTCACTTACATCGTTGACGTTCTCTACGACGGCAAGCCGCTCGAGGATAAGGACGGAAAGCCGATCACATTCAAGGCTTACATCGGTGTAAAGGGCGACTCTAACCTTGATAACAAGGCAGACGCTAAGGATGCATCAAATGCTCTTGCATTCTACGCTAAGGCATCTACAATGGCAGAGGGCGAAAGCACTGATAGTATCAGACTTAATCCTGATGCTAACGAGATAATCAATAACAATCCTGATCTTGATCTCGACCAGTTCGGCGCATTCCTCGTAGACGTTGATATGGACGTATACGACGCAGACAACTGGAAGACAAAGAAGAGCGGCAGAGTTATTGATGCTAAGGATGCAAGCTGGATCCTCAAGTACTACTCAATGATGTCAACAGGCGAGACTGATCGTCAGAAGGCATGGAATGAGACAGTTCTCGGAAGAGAAGAAAAGATAGCTGATTACCTTATAAAGTAAGTCAGTAATCAAAAAAATTCAAGCCGGACCTAGTGTCCGGCTTGTTTTTTCCTGCAATTTCATATTGACTTATGTTCTGCGTACAATTATAATATAGTATATCCACAAGAAACGCTGATTGACGGTTTACATGAACACTGTTCAGGGAGCGGCAGATTTACAAAAGTATGTTGTATCCGTGCATAACACTTATAGGTACAAAAAAACTGCAAAACTGCTAAACAATAAAACACCTTCGGGCGGACGTTTTTACATTAAACGTAAGTAATATTATAGCAAAATAATACAGAGAGGCAAATAAGTAAGAAAAAACCCCACTGTAAGTTTTACTCATTGTGAAATACGTACAAAAATGGGGATAATTAATCGTCAATAATTTTTTGAGAAAAATACGTTGTTTTTCTTGACTTATTCGATATTGTGTGATAAAATGTAGTTATGAATTTTCGGGTGAATTATAGGCTAATTGCCTGTAAATGCCGAAAATACAATCTGAAAAGCAGATCAAAGCGCTGCAATTTCGGAAAAATATATGTTAGAGAGGTATGGAACAATGAAGAACTCATTATTCAAGAGAGCTTTTGCTGTAGCCGCTGCTGCTCCGCTCGCTCTCACTCAGTGCCTTACTGTTGCAAATGCTGCAAACATTAGCAACGCTGACATTGCTGCTGTTGAGGATGAGACAGTTGCAGCATCAGGCAAGGCAATCACACTTGACGGCGAGGGCGGTCTTACTTATATCACTCCCGACAAGGAAATTGACGGCAAGGATTACTATATGTTTGGGGACACCGCACTTGCTGACATCGCAGAATTTACAGAAGACGAATACGAGATCACAAAGGATTCTACCTGGAACGAGACTCTCTTCGGTGCTATCGCTTCACAGAGTGGTTCAACAGGTACATTTGAGATCGCTGACATCCTCGCTGAGGCTGCCGGTAAGGCTGGTAACTACAAGCAGATCGCTAATCAGCTTGCAGGCCACATCGGTGATGTAAACTACACTGTTGCTGACAACGGTGATGTAACATTCACATGCGATGTTACTGATGTTATCCCTGAGTTCACCGCAGGCGTTAAGAACACTCCCGGCGGTGCTATCAGAGACATCAACGCAAAGTATGGCGTTAACATTGACTGCGACAGCACATTCAAGGGCATAGTTGCTTCAGGTACACTGACTGTTGTTGTTAAGGCTTCCGAGCTTGCAAACGGCACAACAGTTTCAGCTGAGGTTTCATTCAAGGCTGAAGACGGTAAGGAGTACAAGGGCGCACAGATCGTAGCTTACGGTCTTGCAAAGTTTGACGCTCTTGAGGCTGCTGCTGACAAGGCTATCGATGCAACATTCGATGCTTCTAAGATAGCTGAGATCGCTGACTCAAAGGCTAAGGTTGCTGATTCACTTTCTTTCTACAGAAAGCAGGTTAACAGAGCAACTTCATTTGCAACAAAGGGTATGACCAAGACAACTGAACTCAAGGAGTTCGGTACCTTTGCAAACCTTCTTACAGCTGTAAAGAACAGCAGCTACGGTAAGAAGGCAGAGGGCAAGCTCAAGAAGGAGCTTCCTGCATGCGGTGCTGATATAGCTGCAAACGCTACATTCAACAAGTACTATGACAAGGCAATCTCAGAGCTTGCTGCAAAGGGCTTCGATGTTCAGATCACATCTTCTGACCTCGGCACATTTGCAGACGGTCTCTATGATGTTACAGCTCAGCTTCTCGGCGGCAGCGCAACATTCAGCGCTAAGTTCTCCGACGCTGAAGGCGAGGATGTAAAGGCTTACTTCCTCAGCGAGTATGGTCTTGATGTAACAGATTACTACAAGACAATCGACATCAAGGCTGATTACTCAAAGGCTCAGGCTGGTGAGGGTTCAGTTGACGTTCAGCTCAAGAGAGTTGTTATCGCTCAGACAACAACTACTACTTCAAGCACAACAACTTCTGAGACAACAACCACAACAACATCTGAGACAACAACTGAAACAACAACTGAGTCTACAACAACTGAGACAACAACAGCTTCTACAACTTCTGAGGAGCCTACAACAACAACCAAGGTTGTTCGTGAGTCTGTAGTTAACTATGTTGTAAATGCTAAGACAGGCTTCTACCTCAACATTGATGAGAAGTTCAACAAGGATCAGATCGATTCAATCTACGCAAGCATCGACGCGAGCGACGTTTCTTACAATGATGCAGACGAAGTAGTTGATGTTAAGGTTATCACAAAGGGTCAGGCTATCAACATCACAGACAGCGTTGACTTCGGCGAGCAGACACCTGCTAACGTTTTCGTTGACGGTGAGTACAAGTTCGCACATGAGATTCTTCTTTATGCAACAGAAGATATCAAGAACGGCGATCAGGTTATCGCAAAGGCTGGGGACAAGCTCGTTCAGGCTGACGGTGATGAAGTTACAGTAATCGCTTACGTTGGTGTTAAGGGCGACGGCGACCTCAACTTCATGGCAGACTCAAGAGACGCTTCACTCGTACTTACCTGGTATGCTAAGATGTCCACAGGTGTTGATCCTGAGACAGAGATCTTCTCCAACAGCGATCTTATCACAGAGTATGACGCTGACGGCAACAGAGTTCTCAAGGCTGAATTCGATCCTATGCTCGATCAGCTCGCAGCATTCCTCTGCGACACTGACAACGAGAATGCTGAGGACAACTGGTATGCTCTCAAGCCCGCAAGAAAGATCGATGCTAAGGACGCTTCCTTCATCCTCAAGATGTACTCATGGACATCTACAGGTGAAGAGCCCGACAGAACAACGTGGAATGAAGTTCTCGGTGAGAACTTCGCAAAGCACTAAGTTATCACACAAATCCACATGCAATGTTGAGACTGCCGTCTGTTCGGCGGCAGTCTGACATATATAAAATTATCTGAAAGGAATAATCAAAATGAAGAACAATTCTTTTAAGAGAGCTTTCTCTGCTCTCGCTATCGCAGCAGTAGCTGCATCAGCATCTTCAATGGCTGCATTCGCAGACGAGACAAATGGTTTCACACAGGATCAGATTGACGCTTCAGCTGTAAAGCCTGTTGTATCTATCTCAGTTGACGGTAATGACAAGGGCGTTGTTTACACAGCAGCAGAGGCTAAGAGCAAGACTGTTACAGTTGCTCTTAAGGTTGACGGCGCACAGCTCAAGTACGCTTCAACAGGTTTCCACATCTACTACAGCGATAAGCTCGCTATCACAGAGGATCCTGATTACGGTGTAATGAATGTAAATTCAGGCAAGGCTATTGCAAGGCTCAGCAAATCCAATCCTAAGGATGATCCTACAGCTCCTGCTGGCATGAAGGGTGTATTCGTAGCAACAGCTGGCGATGAAAACCTTGGTATCAACGGTGAGATGTGGACTATCGAGTTCCAGCTTCCTTCTGATGTTAAGGAAGGCGATGTATATCCTATCGATATCATCTACAAGTCCAATAAAAACGCTGAAGACCTCTTCGTAAACACAGAAGTTAACCAGGCTGGTAACCTCATGCAGGCTTACACCTTCACAAGAGGTATCTACAACTCAACAGTAAACAATACATTCGCAGCTAACGCTGCTGACGTTGCTAAGTGCTCTGCACTTTCAAGCATCGACAAGAGCTACGATGGTTACATCGCTATCGCTGGTGCTGAGACAACAACAACTACTACAACAACTACTACTACAACAACAACTACAACAACAACTACAACAACTACAACAACTGAGGCTACAACAACTACTACTGAGGCTTCAACAGAGGCTACTACATCAGCTTCAACAACTAAGGGCGGCGCAACAACTGCTAAGCCTTCTACATCCGGTAAGGCTGGCACAAGCACAACAAAGAATCCTAAGACTGGTGTATCCGGCACAGGCGCTGGCATCGCAGTTGCAGGTCTTGCAGTAGCAGTTGCTACAGCATTCGTTCTCAGAAAGAAGGAAGACTAATTTAATTAGTCACTGTTCTGAATGAATAATCAAAGGCTCTCCGTTATGGAGAGCCTTTTTTATTTCTCTGTGATCCCCCAGCCGTCAATGCCGCTTCGGACAAGAGCTCCGAAGATACGTTCTTTGATGCCGCGGTCGCTATGTCCGAGCTGCGAAAGTAGGTTTTTTGTCTTTTCACGGTTTGTATGTCCGTCAGCAGGACAGCCTGATCTCACGACCGGAAGTTCACACCGTCGGGCAGCACTGCGTATCTCCTTTTCCTCTGTAAGAACAAGAGGACGTATAACCGTGATATTTCTGTCATCAAGCGTTGTCACAGGCGAGAAGCAGCCGATACGTCCCTCGGTGAACAGATTCATAAGGAAAGTCTCAACAACGTCATCATAGTTGTGACCGAGCGCGATCTTGCTGCATCCGAGCTCCTCAGCCGCATTGGTAAGAGCTCCGCGCCTCATACGCGAGCATAGACTGCATGGATTCGGCTCACGCCGCGCTTCGAACACTATCTCTCCAATTTGAGTCGGTACTATAACGTGTTCGGCTCCCAGTCCGCGGCAGAACTCGGTAACAGACGAGAAATCCGTCGGTTTACCGCCGAAAGTCGGATCTATTGTCAGAGCCGTGACTTCGTATTCTATACCAATGAAGCTGCGAAGCCGCACAAGAGCGGCGAGGTGTGCAAGGCTGCCTTTCCCGCCTGATACTCCGACAGCTATCCTGTCGCCGTCCTGTATCATATCGTATTGCTGTACCGCTTTACGAACGTGCCCGAGAATTTTCTGCATGGTAATCTCTCCTGTGGGATGAATGTTTGTTTTCTTAGAATAATTATACCGCAAATTCAAGAAATTTGCAAATATATCTTGCAAAAACTGAGAAAATGATATATAATATAAGTTAGGATTTTATGGCAGGTTAATCTTGCTTTTTTTGAAAGGAAACACAATATGACAACCCAGTATGGAACAATAGTCGCGGTCACTCCGCAGATGCGCAATCTGCTGATCACTCTCGGTGCGATCGCAGTTATCCTTGTTCTCGTCATTCTTCTTTTCGGCGGAAGAAGCCCGTTCATGCGTTTTATGAACTTCTTCCTTGAGGAGAACGGCGGACAGCAGGGCGCAGGTTCGGGTGCTCCCATCCGTGAGAGAAGTGCATCGCGCAGACCTGTTGAGGAGCAGACACAGAAAAAGACCTCCGAGCCGATCGTTGAGATGGCTACACTTGTAAGAAAATCGGATGACAGACTGAGAGTTATCGAGAGCACGGGACAGCAGAAGCTCCTCGATGAGTACTATGAGCTTCAGTTTGTAACGAGAAAAGGGCAGAAGCTGAAGATCGAGTGCTCACGCGAGGCGTATGAAAAGATACCGTTCAACCAGCAGGGCTCTCTTACATACAAGAGAAATACCCTTGTGAAATTCAAGTATTACGAGGATACGGTATACAATAACTAAAAATTTGGGGCGGCAGGAGCTGTCCCATATTTTGTATCGGAGGCAGATATGGTCAATTTCGGAAATG
Organism: Ruminococcus sp.; assembly: GCA_024403935.1. GTDB lineage: Bacteria > Bacillota > Clostridia > Oscillospirales > Ruminococcaceae > Ruminococcus. Next base: position 50,613 of record JAKSQV010000001.1, read on the forward strand.
ACTGGGACGAGCTTCTGAAGGATGAATTCACCAAGGAGTACTACATCCGCCTTCGGAAGTTTCTCGTGACAGAGTACAAAACACAGCGCATATTCCCGGGGATGTACGACATATTCAATGCGTTGAAAGTGACTTCCTACAACGACGTGAAATGCGTCATCATCGGACAGGATCCCTATCACGGCGAGGGACAGGCTCACGGGCTGAGCTTTTCTGTCCGCAGGGGAGTAGCTCCGCCGCCGTCACTCGTCAATATATTCAAGGAGATCCGTGACGACATCGGTACAGATAATACAGGCAAGCACGGAGAGCTGACCAAATGGGCTCAGAACGGTGTGCTGCTGCTCAATTCCGTACTTACCGTCCGTGCAGATCAGCCGCGCAGTCACCGCGGTATGGGCTGGGAGCAGTTCACCACGGACGTTATAGAGCTTCTTAACCGCAGAGAAAAGCCGATGGTGTTCATGCTCTGGGGAAGCGATGCAAAGGCAAAGCAGCAGTTCATTACGAATCCGGATCATCTCATACTCCGCGCTGCTCATCCGAGTCCGCTGTCTGCATATAACGGATTCTTCGGATGCAGGCACTTCTCTCAGGCAAATGCATTTCTCCGCAGCAAAGGCATGGAAGAAATCGACTGGTCGATAGACTGAAAGGATATATTATGAAGGTAAGAGATATTTTCAAGGAAAAGACAGTTTTCTCGTTTGAGGTTTTCCCACCGAAGAAGACGAGCTCGGTTGACGGCATTTACCGCACTCTTGATGAACTGAGCGGTCTGAAGCCTGATTTCATCAGCGTAACATTCGGTGCAGGCGGAAGCGGAAACAGCTTTTTTGCCCTCGATATAGCCTCAAAAATCAAGGAGAGCGGACTTGTTCCCGTGCTTCATCTCCCGTGTATCAATTTTACACGCGAGGAGATAGATTCTACACTTGCAGAGGCACAGAAGCTCGGTATCGAGAATATTCTTGCGCTCCGCGGTGATATCAACCCCGACATTCCGCCGATCAAGGACTTTGAGCATGCAAGCGACCTTGTAAGCTATCTTCGCAGCAAGGGCGACTATGACATTGCAGGCGCGTGCTATCCCGAGTGTCATCCCGATGCGGAGACGCTTGATGAGGATATCGACAACCTGAAGATAAAGGTGGATGCAGGTGTAGATCACCTTATAACCCAGCTTTTCTTTGATAACGACAGCTTTTACAATTTCCGCGACAAGGCGGCTGCAAAGGGCATAAATGTACCGATAGAGGCAGGCATAATGCCTGTTGTCAACAAGAATCAGATAGAGCGAATGGTAACGACCTGCGGAGCAAGTCTTCCGCGCAAATTTGTGAAGATAATGCAGCGTTACGAGTACAACCCTGAGGCTCTGCGTGATGCAGGCATAGCCTATGCGATAAATCAGATCGTTGACCTTGCGGCAAGCGGCGTTGACGGCATACACCTTTACACGATGAACAATGCTTACGTTGCACGCAGGATAAGCGAGGCTGTAAGCGGCATAATCGAAGCATGATGAAGCTGAGCCCGATATCGGAGGCGGAAGCAGCACGCTATATGGGCGTGAAGGGTGTTCCCAATGAAAATGTACGGGCTCTGCTTGACAGATATGAGCCGATAGTACGCGAAAAGCTGTGTCCTGCCTATGTGTTCCGTACAGCCGATGTGAGCGTCACAGACGGCGGAGTGCGGCTTTCATGCGTGGACGAGCTGTTTACAGGTGAAGATATACGCCGTCACCTTTCAGGCTGCGGACGTGCAGTACTGCTTGCGGCAACTGTCTCCGCGGAGGCTGACAAGCTGATACGCAGCACTGCCGTTACAGATATGGCAGCGGCTCTCGCTGTGGACTGCCTTTGCAGTGCGGCAGTGGAACAGGTCTGCGATCGTGCCGAGAAGGAGATATTCGCTGAGATAGAGGCTCCGTTCAGGACGTGGCGGTTCAGTCCGGGATACGGCGATCTGCCGATACAGCTCCAGCGCGGCATACTTTTCGCACTGAACGCACAGAGACGTATCGGGCTTACGGTCACGGAGAGCTCGCTTCTTGTGCCGTCAAAGTCGGTGACAGCAATAATCGGGATATCAGATGCTCTCCTGTCAGCTCAAACGGAACGCGGCTGTGAAGGCTGTAATATGTACGGCAGATGTGCATTTTCCGAAAGCGGCGGCTGCGGCAGATGAATGCCGATAACAGCTTTCGCCTGTATATTATTACTGATAGTTAACATATCGTATCATCTGAATGCCCTGAACAGGGCAATATCACAATAAATCGGCTTAAATTATATTGATTTTGGATATTGACAGTGTATATTTTAAGATGATATAATATATATAGTTAAATGAACGGATAATTGCGGTCTTTGGCGGACCGCTGTATCAATAACAGAACACACCGGATAGTCCGCATTGTGCGGACAGAGATCAAAAAGGAGTTTTATCAGATGAAAAGATCAGTGGTATTCATTTCTGCTCTTTTAATGGCGGCAGCTACCCTCTCGGTTACCGCCTGCGGAGACAGCGGCTCATCATCAAATCCGTATGCGGATGTTGACGTTGATCAGAGCGTGCGCGATGAAGTTAATCAGGCGGCTTCAAACAGCGATCTGCTCGAGGACGTTGAGCTTGAGAACAAGACCATCAAGTGGATGGCAACATGGGACATCAACCCCGATGCTACCGGTAAGAACAAGCCTACTGAGCTGGTAGTGTTTGAGGAGAAATACGGCGGCAATATCGAGTATCATCAAGTAACTTGGGAAAACCGCTATGAAAAGCTTGCCGAGGCAATAAGCAGCGGCGAGGGTATCGACTTCTTCTGGGCAGGCGATATGGATGCTTTCCCGAAGGGCGCAGTAAGAGGTATGTTCACACCTGTTGACGACTACATCGACTTCAGCAAGCCGCTCTGGGAGGACGTCAAGGAAGTAAACGACAGCATGCTGTGGAACGATAAGCATTACCTTGCTATCGTTCAGTCAGTGGGTGACAAGGTCGCCTGCATTTACAATAAGAAAACTATCGAGGAAGCCGGACTTGATGATCCTGCTGAGCTTTACTACGACGGCAAGTGGGACTGGAATGCATTTGAGTCCATGCTTCAGAGCTTTGTTGATGTTGACAAGCAGCACTACGGTATCGACGGCTGGTGGTTCGAGTTCGGACTTATGAATACGACCGGTATCCCGCCCGTAGGTATCAAGAACGGCAAGCTTGTGAGCAATATAGACGATCCTGCTATGGAGCGCGTACAGAACTTCCTGTATGACCTCAATCAGACAGGCTGCATCGCCATTGGTGTCGGCGACTACGGCTGGACCGCTCACCCCGAGTTCGTGGGTGAGGGCAAGGTGCTCTTCTATCCTGTCGGCTTGTATGAGATGTATGCAAAGCCGGAACAGTGGAAGGAAAAGTACGGTGAGGACGCATTCTTCGTGCCGATGCCGAAGGACCCCGAAGCTGATGAGTACTACACTCCCGTAGGTATGGAGGCGTACACGTTCGTAAAGAACGGCGGCAACCCCGAGGGCGTTGCAAAATATCTTGACTGCAAGCGATTCTCCATTATGGATGAGGATACAAAGGCAGTTTCAGACCAGCAGTTCCGCGATGATTACGGCTGGACCGATGAAATGGTTGAAATGCAGCATGAGATGCAGAATCTCGCAGATGAGAACGCTTTCTATGATCTCTCATCAGGCGTATCAAAGGACTGCGGCGACCTTCTCGACCAGAACCTCCGCAATACCGCAAGAGGTACACCGTGGAACGAGACTTACGATGCAATATATGCAACTTTGCAGACATATATCGACGAGGTCAACGAGAACCCCGTAATAAGCGAGTGACAAACGCTCCCCTTGCTGAATCTGCATAAATCGGGCTTATATTATTGTAAGAATTTACTAACGTTTTAAAAAAGTCTTGCCAACATATAAGAAATATGTTATAATACATTCGTTGGAAGAACAAGTTTATCAGAAAGAAAGGAGGGTGTGAAGTATGGAAACAGTTCTTGTTACCGGTGGCTGCGGACTGATAGGTCAGCATATCTGCTCCGGACTTCTCAAGAAAGGCTTTGCGGTTGTCTGCGCTGATGCTGAGCCGAATCCATATAATGAGGGAAAACTGAATTACACCTTTGAGGCTGTGGCTCAGGCTGATAAAAACGGCTATGCCGAGCTTTTTGAGAAATACGAGATAAGTGTTCTTATTCATGCCGCATGCACAGTAGATAACGATTTTGGACCAATTATCGGAAACGAGCAGATCGAGATCGCTAAGCAGTTTGATAAATTCATCTATCGTTATGCAATGACAGAAAATGTGCGTAAGGTTATACTCTTAAGCACTGCTCAGGTGTATGATTATCCGAAGACGCGTGAACCGCTCAGAGAGGATGCTGACATCAAAACCGATACGAATTATGCAACGCTCAAGTATAATTCCGAAAAGGCTCTTATCTCAGAAATGCAGCATCATAAAGAGGTAATGTGCTGCATCACGAGAGTTGCTCCTGTGTATACTCTCACCTATCCGGACAACCTTGAGGCGAAGATAACCGATCCCAAGGACGGAAGCAAGTTTGTATTCGGAAAAGGACAGTACGGATTCCAGCTCTGCTGTGTTCATAATCTGGTAGACTTTATCCTCAACTTTGTAAAGAAAGCCGAAGATATGAAGGATGCAGGCATCTATAATATCAGCGATCAGGAGCTTATTACTGCTGCGGATATTATTTCTTTCCTGCGTGAGCATCACCACCTTGGTGCAGTTGTTCAGAAATCAAGCGTTGGTGCGATCTCAAAGCTGAAGGGCATATTTGGCGGCAGCAAGGATGAAAAGACCAATTATCGCTATCTCGATATATCTAAGCTCGATTACAATAATATGCTCGATACAACCAGAGCATCGAAGCTTACAAGCTTCCGCTGGGACATACACAACACAAAGTAAAGCCGCTCCTGCATCAGGTCGGCATGCGATAAAGAACAAATATCGTATAGAAAAGGCTGCTTAACAGTATTGTTAAGCAGCCTTTTGAATATCATGTGAAGCTTTCCGGTCATTCTATAACTGTGTAGTTATCGGCAGCATTTTCCTTGGTGGCGTGTTCTGTCACGTTGAGCACTTTGACCTTCAGCGGTTTTGTGGCCATATTGATCTCAATGATGTCGCCGGTCTTTACGTCGTATGAAGCACGAGCGATTTTGCCGTTTACCACTATCTTCCCGGCATCGCAGGCTTCATTTGCAACGGTGCGCCTCTTTATGAGCCTTGTGACTTTAAGATACTTGTCGAGCCGCATTGCTTTCTCCTTTCAAAAAAACACGGGGCGAAAGGTGTACCCTCCGCCCCGTTTATATTCTTACTTCTTCTTCTTAGCAGCCTTCTTAGCGTTAACAGCTTCCTTGAGGCCCTTACCAGCCTTGAAAGCGGGAGCGTTGCTGGGAGGACAAACCATCTTCTCCTTAGTTCTGGGGTTGATGCAGGTCTTCTTGCCTCTCTTGCGAACTTCGAATGTACCGAAGCCTGTGATAGCAACCTTGTCACCCTTTACGAGAGTCTCCTCGATAGCTGAGAGTGTAGCCTCGAGAGCAGCAGCAGCGTCCTTCTTTGTGCAGTTTGCTTTATCAGCGATTGAGTTAATGAGTTCTGTCTTAGTCATTTCTGTAATCCTCCATTAATAATTTTTTTAGCCTTGTCCCAGTAAATATCAAGCTCCTCGATAGGCAACTCCTTCATATCAAGGCCATCATCTGCGGTAAGCTGTTCTGTAACAGAGAACCTTTTGATGAACTTGTCTGTGGAAGCTTTGAGAGCGAGCTCGGCATCAACTCCGAGGTGACGTGCGGCATTGACGCACGAGAAGAGCAGATCGCCCATTTCCTCGTCAATATTCTGCTTGTCGCCTGATTCAACAGCTTTGACAAGCTCCGCCTTTTCACTGTCTATGCAAGCCATTGCGTCTTCGGCACAGCGGAAATCCATACCCGCGCGCATTGCACGTTTACCGACCTTCTGTGCCCGCATGAGCGACGGGAGAGACTTTGCGACCTGATTAAGTGTATCAGTGTAGGTCTCCTGCCCTTTTTCGTCCATTTTGATGGCATCCCAGTTCTTCAGCACCTCCGCTGTTGAATCGGCTTTGACTTCGCCGAAAACGTGGGGGTGACGGAGAATGAGCTTTTTGCATATCCCGTCGCAGACATCGTTGAAATCAAACGAGCCTGTTTCCTCCTCTATCCTGCTGTGAAAGACGACCTGCAACAGTACGTCGCCGAGTTCCTCCCTCAGCAGTGAGGTATCACCGAGATCGATAGCTTCTACAGCTTCGCAGGTCTCCTCGATAAAGTCACTTCTTATCGAACTGTGGGTCTGTTCCCTGTCCCAGGGACAGCCGCCCTCACCTCTCAGAAGCCGAACGATGTCGAGCAGATCGCTTATCGAGTAGTATTCTTTTTGCTGATATTCGACCATGGGATTAGCACTCCTCTAATAATACCCCAAAACCTGCCAAAAATCAATATATTTCCCTAAAGTTTGTCGTATTTACAGAATATTGAGGTGTATTTTTATATGTTTTGTATAAAGAATCGGCGTGTTTAGGTGGTTTCAGGTCGATTTCAGAACGGCCTGTCCACAAATCCGACCTTATGATAGGCTTTTGAAACGATGCGTCCGGATATCTTCATTGCGCTTTCAGCGCCCTTTGTGTAGCACTCCTTGAGGAACGCCTTGTCGGAGATAAGACGGTCGAACTCGGAGCGTACAGGCTCAAGGTTATCTGCAACAGCCTCGCCGACTGCGAGCTTGAAGTCGCCGTAGCCCTTTCCTGCAAATTCTGATTCGATAGCTGCATAGTCTTTGCCTGTTACGCAGGAATATATGGACATAAGGTTATTGATACCGTCCTTGCCTTCGCGGTAAGCCACCTCTGCATCGCTGTCAGTGACGGCACGCTTGAACTTGCGGATGATAGTGTCCTTGTCATCGAGTATGAGTATGCAGGCGTTGGGGTTCTCATCGGACTTTGACATCTTCTTTGACGGATCCTGCAGTGACATAATCTTTGCACCGACCTCGGTGATGTACGGCTCAGGCACTTTGAAGAAGTCGCCGTAACGCTGGTTGAAGCGCTGAGCGATATTTCTTGCAAGCTCAAGGTGCTGCTTCTGATCTACACCGACAGGCACGAGGTCAGCGTTGTAGGCGAGTATATCCGCAGCCATGAGCGAGGGATATGTGAAAAGGCCTGCATTTACGTCATCGGGGTGTTTCTGGCTCTTGTCCTTGAACTGTGTCATTCGTGAGAGCTCACCGAACTGCGTATTGCAGCAGAGCAGCCAGTTGAGGTCGTTGTGGGTATGAGCGTGGCTCTGAATGAAAAGTATCGACTTTTCGGGATCAAGTCCGCACGCCATCAGCAGAGCATAAGCCGCAAGAGTGTTCTGGCGGAGCTTTGCGGGATCCTGTTTTACGGTTATTGCGTGGAGATCGGCAACGCAGTAGATGCAGTTATACTGCTCCTGAAGCGGTCCCCAGTTTCTTACAGCGCCGATGTAGTTGCCGAGGGTGAAGGTGCCGGTAGGCTGGATCGCGCTGAAAATGAGTTTCTTGTCGTCCATGGCGTGTACTCCTTACTTGCCTGCCTTGCGGGCTTCCATATCGTCCTTGAGCTGGCAGTTTCTCAGCTCGCTGAGAACACGCTGGTAGAGCACATAGACTGTACGCTTTTCGGGCTCTGTCTCGGGAATTAAACCGGGCTTGAACTCTACCTTGTATGTGCCGTTCTTGGTGAGGAGATAAACATTGTGTGTCTTGCCCTTGGGAAGGTCAAACTGCTTTGTCTTGGTTGCTTTGGGGACTATCTGTGCCGAATTGACCACAAGAGCGTTTGCAGCCTGAACAAGACTTCTGTATTTCTGAGATGCGCCTACATACTCTCCGCCGTTGTTGAAGTAGAGGTTTGCGGCACCATTGATGAAGCAGACCATAGTTGTGAGAATATTGTTGGGCATGGGAATATCGATAACAACGCCGTAAACGTCATTCTTGCCGAACTTCATCTCGAAGAATCCGGGCGGGAAGCTGAGAGCCTGAGCTCTTGTCATGAGGTATTTCTGTGTAACAGGGTATCTGTCTGTAATAGCCATTTTTGTATTTCCTTTCAGTTTAGTCGAGCATCTCGCGTGTCATGCGGGCAAGTATCTCCATGCCCTTTTTGATCTGCTCGTTTGTAGGTGTTGAATAGTTGAGACGGAATGAGTGGCTCACATCGTCTTCCTTGATGCTGAATGAGTTACCGGGTACGACTGCTATCTTGTATTCCTGAACAGCCTTTGTGCAGAATGCGTTCATATCGCAGCTCTCAGGGAGCGTACACCAGATGAAAAGTCCTCCCTCGGGCTTGATATAGCTTATCTGCTTGGAGAAGCCGTCCTCGATGAAGCTGCACATGAGTTCGCACTTCTGTCTGTATATTTCGCGGAGCTTGTTGAAGTGAGCCTCGCGGTCAACAGTGGTCATGAAGCGGTGTGAAACGACCTGTGCCCAGATGTTTGAGTGAACATCCGATACCTGCTTGCAGACAACGATCTTCTGTATGATCGGGGCGGGAGCAGAAACGAATCCTGTTCTGAAGCCCGATGAAATGAGCTTTGAGAATGTGCTTGAGTAGATGACTCTGCCCTCGGTGTCGAGGCTTTTTATCGTAGGAACGTTCTCGCCTGCGAAGCGGAGCTCGCCGTACGGATCGTCCTCGAGTATTATGAAGTCATAGCGGCATGCGAGCTCGTATACAGCCTTGCGCTTTGCGAGCGACATTGTGCGGCCGGTCGGGTTCTGGAAGTTGGGGATGAGGTAGAGTATCTTGACGTTAGGCTGCGTTTTCAGTGCATCCTCAAGCTTTTCAAGGTTTATGCCGTCATCGTCCATATCCACGCCCACAAGATTGACGTTGTAGGAGCGGAAAGCGTTCAGCGAGCCGATGAAGCTCGGTGATTCGCAGAGGAGAGTATCTCCCTCGTTGAGCAGCACCTTGCATGACAGCTCATTTGCCTGCTGACCGCCTGATGTAACGATGAGGTCGTCAAATTCGGGGTGGAAGCAGTTCTTGCTGCCGAGCCAGTCCTTGAGGAACTCGCGCAGAGGAGTGTATCCCTCGGTAACGCTGTATTGAAGAGCAAGGATAGGATCATCGCGCAGGAGCTCCGCAGAGATCTCAGCGATCCTTTCCTTCGGGAAAGCTTCGGGAGCGGGGTTGCCTGCCGCGAAAGAAATGACCTCAGGATCTGCCGTGAATTTGAGGATCTCTCTGATAGCGGAGGCTTTCAGACTGCTTACCTTATCGGAAAACTTATATTCCATTCTGATTTTCATCCTTTCAGATAGTATTTATCATATTTGCCAATCCATATTAATGTCTGTGTTTTGCCCTTCAGGACAAAATGAGCTTGACATCAATAAATATGACGCGCGAATTCCCCGAATTATAAAGAATTTGCGCTCCCCGAACAAAGTTCGGGTCAGTAACCGCCGGTCAGCGGTTACTGAGGACACATTACATTATAACATATATTGTCAAAAATTTCAAGACGCACGGGAAGAAAATTCCTCTCTGTAAAAACGGTGCGTATTACTTCCTGCTCATAAACTGTGTCGGTGCATCATATCCTGTAAGGAATACAGACAGGGGGCACGGCAATGAAGAAGCAGAACGTACTGAAAGGTTCCATCATACTCATGATCTCGGCTGCGGCGTCAAAGGGCTTCGGTGCACTGTTCAAGATACCGCTGACAAATCTGCTCGGTGGCGTTGGCATGAGCTATTTCAGCTGCGCTTACAGCCTTTTTCTTCCGATATATTCACTGACTGTGACGGGACTTTCATCAGCGGTTGCGCGAATGACCGCTCAGAGTGCCGCTCTCGGTATGTACAGCAACATCAGGCGCATACGGAGAACAGCATTGCTGATGTTCACGGGAGCAGGTCTTGTCGGGAGTGCGGCGGTGTGCCTGCTCGCATATCCGTTCAGCCTCCTCTCGACTGGAGGAGCAGAGGCTGTGCCTGCTCTGCTGATGATTGCTCCCGCTGTGCTGTTCGGGTGCGTGACAGCGGTGGAGCGCGGATGCTGTGAGGGCATGAGCAATATGTACCCGACTGCGTTCTCGCAGGCGGCAGAGGGCGCAATAAAGGTCGCGGCAGGACTGTGGCTGTGCGGATATGTCAATTCTCACGGGAGCAGGCTCATGGAATATTTCCCTGCTGTGACGGATATACGCGCGCTTTCTGCGGCGGCAGGGATACTCGGCGTATCGGTCTCGTCTTTCGGAGCTGTGCTGTTTTTTGCCGTGCTTGCAGCTTTTCGCCGCCCTCTCCGCGGAGGAGAGGAGCATCTCTGTCCACGCCGCGAGACAGCTCGCGAGCTTGCGGCGACAGCTCTGCCCGTGGGAGTAAGCTCCCTTGTGACGAATCTGACATCTCTTGTGGATATGTGGACGATAACAGCCTGTATATCACACTTCGGCTGCGGCAGAGAGCTGCCTCCGTCAGTTGCCGCCGAGGATATACCGAATTTTGTATACGGCTCGTTTGCAGGAATAGCACTGACGGTTTTCAACCTTGTGCCTTCGGTGACGAATATGCTCGGGAAGGGCGCACTCCCGTCAATAACGGCGGCGTGGGCGGAGCATGACCGAGCGGCTCTTGAAGCAGGTACGTTTCAGGCACTCGTGACAGCGGCTGTGATAGCTGTTCCGTCAGCGTTCGGACTCGGAACGCTTGCCCCCGGAGTGCTGCATCTTTTGTTCCCCTTACAGAACGATGAGGCGGAGATATGCATTTCCGCCCTGCGCCTTCTCATGCCGGGAATGGTCTGCCTGTGTCTGTCATTTCCCGTGTTCAGCCTTCTTCAGGCGGTCGGGAAGCCGTCCGCACCGCTGAAGATAATGCTCATGGGGACTGTACTGAAGCTTGTGGGCAATCTCGTGCTTGTGCCGCTTATAGGAGCGGACGGAGCGGCTGTTTCGACCTCTGTATGCTATGCGGCGGTGCTGGCTGTATCACTTGCCGCATATATCCGTGCGGCAGGAGTTCCGCTGCCTGCCGCCGCGCTGGTCAAGGTGCTCTATGCAGGAACTATGTGCGGCGGAGCAGCTATCCTCACGAACGGGATATGCCGCCGCGCAGGTACATCTGAGCTTGCCGCTGTGACAGCCTCGGTCACAGCAGGTGCATTGATGTATTTGATATCACTCATACTTCTTTCGCTCGGGAAAATAAAAAAGGCGGCAATTCCCGAGAACTGCCGCTGACCTGCGAAGTGCAAAGGCCTTTATTTTGTTGAAGTCAGTACAAAGACATCGCTCTCTGCAACGTTGACCTTGATTACATCAGGAGTATTGTTCGGGTCGTTCAGAGTCGGGAAGAAGCATACCGTGAAGTCCTTCACATCATCACCGACAGCAAAACCACCGACGATACCGTTGAACTGGCCACTTGCGGGAACGCTGAACGGGCTTGGAACATATCCGTCAAGATTGTTCGTAGCGTAGAGCTGGCTTCCGACATGGTAGTGTATTTCGCTTCCGTCACTGAGAAGGAGGTAGAAGTTGTTGAGTATGCTGAGGTCGTACTCCTTATCAGTAGTGTTGTCGATAGTGATGTCAAGGTAGAGGTAACGCTCATTCTTGTCGTTGTGAGTACCTGCATCAATGACTCTGTTGAGGGTGAAGCCTGTTTTGTTGGCACTTGCCTTCTCAGAGACAGCCGCACTGACTTCGTGGTCCGCACGTCCCTCGTTGTTGGTGTTTATCTCGACCTGCTGAGATTCTTTGGAAACAGACCTGCTGCTCGAATTGCTGTCGGAGCAGCCTGCCGCTGCGGTAAGTGCCATAGCCGCGCATAGTATCAATGCGGCGATTTTATATTTTCTCATTGGTATGAGCCTCCGTTCAGAGTTGTAAATTAGGTGTGCACATAGTGCATCCTTAGTATACCACAACCGAAGCGGTGCTGTCAAGCATTCGCTGAACGGAAGCGGTCGGATAAAGCTGAGGATGGAAGTGCCTGTAAAAAGAAAACGGCTGCCAGAATGGGCAGCCGTCAGCTTTTCGTGTCGGAAATTACTCAGCAGAAGGAGCGCCTACGGGGCAAACACCTGCACAAGCGCCGCACTCTACGCAAGCATCAGCGTCGATAACGTATTTTCCATCGCCTTCTGAGATAGCGCTTACAGGACACTCACCTGCACAAGCACCACAGCTGACACAATCGTCTGAAATCTTATATGCCATAATTAAAGCACCTCCGTAGAATATTCAGGAGCATCCGCTCCTCTGATTTCTATTTTAACATAAAGGCAGAGAAAATCAAGATATATTCGTTAGTATATGCTTACACGATTTCGGAAATCCTGCAATACTGCGGCAACTATTATTCGGGGCGGCAGTTTTTTACGGATAATCTTGACATTTTATGTTTGGCTATAGTATAATACATTTTGACGATTCAGCGCGGCATCGTTACGCGCATCAGAAAAAGACAAGAAAGGATTCTGTTGAAAATGAAAAAGCTGAAAACAGTTCTTGCAGGACTTGCGGCTATCTCGGTCCTCGCATCATCTGCCGCATCATGTCAGAGCAGGAACAGCTCGGAGTCGGGCAGTTCAGACGAAAACACATCTGCCTCAGAGGAGGAGACTTCCGTCGGCAATGAAAATGTTGATATAAACGGTCAGACTATTGTATGGCTTGCTGACTACGACATCAATCCTGAGGGAGACGAAGCACGTTCGGTAGCTCTTTCGCTGTTCGAGGATGTATACGGCGCAAAGGTCGAATTCGTACAGGCTGAGCCCGATGAGATGCTCGCAACCCTTGATGAGATGATACTTGCAGGCGATGAAGTGGATATGTTCCCGTATGCACAGGATACATTCCCGAACGGCGTGCTTAGTAAGCGGTTTGAGCCGCTCGATCCTTACTTCGGCATGATGGGCATGGAGGAGGAAGGACTCTGGGACGATATGAGCAGCATTATAGATATGTTCGCATATAACGTTCAGCATTATGTTGTGCCGTTCAGCGTATCCGACCCGCTCGTCATCACTTACAGCCGCAATATCATGAATGAGGAAGGACTTGACGATCCGTATAAGCTTTACCTTGACGGCAAGTGGGATCAGGAAACGTTTGTGAAAATGATGGAGTCGTATGTAGCGGCAGCACCCGAGGGTGAGACACGCTACGGCATCAACGGCTGGTACGGGCAGGAACTGCTCCGTTCGACAGGCTGCAGTGTTGTCACCTATGACGGCAGCAAGCTTGCAAATAACATTGATGCTCCCGAGATAGAAAAGGCTGTACTTCTGGCGCAGGATATTGCTTCAAAGAAGCTCTGCAATCCTGCTCAGGCGGACTGCTTCCCCAATCCTCACAATACGCTCTTTTTTGCAATGGGAAGCTGGTCGCTCGGCGCATCGAATGCCAAGAACCCGAATTCGGACCTTATGGTCGTGCCGTTCCCGAAATTAGCAGGAGCGGAAAAGAACCGCATCTGCTGCGATTACGATGCAAAAATGCTTGTGAAGAACTCGACAAAGGGGGATGCTGTTGCAGCGTACATCAAGTGCGAGCGCGTGGCTGCTTCTCAGGAGGAGTACCGCAATGCAGCAAGACAGCAGGCTGTTGTTGAGGAAAAGACCGCAGGAGGCAAGCTGAGGTCATTCGTCACCGAGGAACAGTACGACGCATTACAGAGCTACCTTGAGGAGTGCAAGGCTGCTCCTGTGTTCGATTTTGCTTATGGTATGGGAGAGAAGATGAACAGAGAAGGCGAATACAACTATGAGACACGCGGAGTCATAAACAACATGAATAATGTGATGCAGGCTATGCTTGAGGGCGATACATCGGTCGGCCCGTGGGCGGAGCTCCGCGAGGAATGGTCGGATATCATCGACGGAGAGGTCGGAAGTTTCAACGCAGCACAGTAACTGTGAAAGTATATTTCAGGAACGCAGAGAAGAGGCTTTTTCTGCGTTCTTTGTATAAAATTACCAAATGCAGAAGTTTTTTTACAGCAATGTGTAAAAAATTCCGAAAGTGCGTGACATTTTTAAGTTGTTGTGTTATAATGTTATTTAAGGAATTATCCTTTGTTAAGAGAAAAACATAAATGCAGTGCCGCACGGATGAGCCTGAGACTGCACGGATATGCCTGATGCAGGGTATTTGGCTGTTTTGCGGTATTGACAGAAGGAAGGAAAAGAAAATGGAGAACAGAAGACGTGTTACGCGTAAGGTGCTCAGACAAAGACAGTTGGGAGCGCTTGCTGTCATAGCATTCATCGTGCTGATGTTTGTGGTTCTTCTTGCGAAATGCACCAACAGTTCAGACGAGAAGAGCGGCAAACAGACTGAAACGACAACTACCACTGTGACAACTCTGCCTGAAACTACCGTTCCGATAGAGACAACAGCCGAGACAACGACTGTCGCCGTAAATCCTAAGGCATCAAACGTCAAGCTTTCAAAGCGTGAGCTCTTCCTTGAAGTGGGCGAGACTGACGTTCCGATCATTCAGAGCTACCCCGATGCAGGCACATACGAGTCTGATGAAGTGTGGAAGTCAATGGATCCTGCCATAGCTGTTGTAAATGCTTCAGGCTATATCACAGGTGTATCCAACGGTCAGACATACGTTATCCTCAGCTTCAAGAACTATCCTGATATCGAGATTGAGATAAAGGTCAATGTCGGCGTAGTTGATACTCCTGCCATTGCTACGACTTCAATTCTGAACGGGGACTCCCCTCTTTCTGAAGATACTGTCACCACTACCGTGGATGCAGGACTTGCTTAAACAGACATTATCGGTGTCGTGCTTTGTGCTCGGCACCGTTTTTTGTCCGATGAAGAAAAATAATCGGAAAATTTGAAAAATCTCTGAAAAATACTTGATTTTTCCTTTTGTGCGTGTTATAATACTATAAGATGATAGTTAGACTAAAGACCGGAAGCTTCCGGTCTTTCGTGTTGTATCGGGATATTTGCTCCCGACGGCTATTGCGGCAGGTTTTGAAAGAAAGGAGAAAAACACCGGATGAAGCTGAAAAAATTCGGAGGAACAGAGAAAAAGATCTACGACCTCGTCAAGCCGGTCACCGATGCACTCGGTTACTTCCTCTGGGACGTGTGCTACGTCAAGGAGGGGGCAATGTGGTATCTGCGCATATTCATTGACTGCGATGAGGGTATCACCATTGAGGACTGCGAGAGGGTAACAGCTCCCGTGAACGAGCTCCTCGACGAGACCGATCCCATTCCGCAGCAGTATATGCTCGAGATCGGTTCGGCAGGACTTGAGAGAGAGCTCCTGAGAGAGGAACACTTTGAGGTCTGCGATGGCGACAAAGTCAGAGTGCGCCTGATACGGAGCATCGACGGCGAGAAGGAGATATGTGCCGATCTTGTCCGCGCCGACAGGAACGAGCTTACCCTGAGAAACGAGGACGGCACAGAGCGCGTGATACCGCTTGAGGATGTCGCATTCGTAAAGCTGTGGTTCGATTTTGAGTGAGAGCCGCAGGATATTAAATACGTTCAAGGTAAATATAATATAAACGGAGGAACATAATAATGGAAAACTTTTTCGACGCACTTAAAATGCTCGGCGAAGAAAACAGCGTTGAGACTGACCTTCTGATTGAAAAGGTAAAGTCGGCAATGCTCAAAGCCGCCAAGAGAGCATATCCTCACAGTGAGGACAGAATAAGAGTCGAGATAGACCCTGCACAGAAAAAATTCGCAATGCACATCGTTCAGGAGATAATCGAGGATGAACCCATCGATGAGAACGAGATCAATATTGACGTTGCAAAGACCATTGATCCGAACGCTATGGTCGGCGGTACGATACTCAAGGAGATCGACATTTCCAAGCTCGGAAGAATGGCGGCTCTTTCAGCAAAGCAGTCGATAAAGGGCGACCTCCGCGAGATAAACCGCGAACAGATGCTCGGAAAATTCGAGCAGAAGGAGCATGACTGCATTATCGCTACCGTTTCACAGATAGAGCCCGGCAGAGGTACTGTCACAGTTGAGTATCAGGGCACAGAGCTCTACCTTTTCAAGAATGAGCAGATACCCGGAGAGGTGCTTGAAGAAGGCAAGCAGGTCAAGGTCTACATCACAGGCATCGTAGGCAAGACAAAAAAGCCCATCGTCAAGATATCACGTACTCACAAGGATCTCGTAAAGCGACTGTTTGAGCTTGAGGTTCCCGAAATATATGACGGAACAGTCGAGGTAAAGTCCATATCGCGTGAAGCAGGTTCAAGAACAAAGATCGCCGTATGGTCAAAGGATGAAAACGTTGATGCTGTCGGCGCCTGCATCGGTGCGCAGCGTTCGCGTATCACCGCCGTTGTGAATGAGCTGAGCGGTGAAAAGATCGACATAATCCCGTGGAGCGAGGATACAGCCGAGTTTATCACAAGGGCTCTTGCTCCTGCACAGGTGCTCAAGACAGTCGTTACTTCGGAGGAGGAAAAGACCTGCACCGTAATAGTACCGAACAACCAGCTTTCGCTCGCTATCGGAAACAAGGGACAGAATGCGAAGCTTGCGGCAAAGCTCACAGGCTTCAAGATAGATATCAAGCCGCAGTTTGACAACCTTACGGGTGATGAGGCTCCCGAGCTCAGCGACGACTATGTCGTTCCCGTAAAGGAGACTCCTGTTGAGGCTCCTGCTGAGGCGGAGGCTGAGGAAGCTGCGGAGGGCGCATCGGAGGAATGATGAAGCCCAGAAAGATCCCGATGAGAATGTGCCTCGGATGCAGCGAAATGAAGCCGAAGAAAGAGCTTATGCGCGTTGTGAGGTCTCCCGAGGGAGAGATAAGCCTCGACTTCGTTGGCAAAAAGAACGGCAGAGGGGCTTACATTTGCAGGAGCAATGATTGCTTCGACAAGGCACGGAAGGCTCGGAGGCTTGAAAAAGCGTTCTCATGCAGGATAGATGAAAGCGTTTATGAGGTGATGGCGGATGAACTCAGAAAAGAAACGTCCGACGGCTGACCTGCTGACGATATGCATAAAGGCAGGCAGAGCGGTAAAGGGCTTTGACAGCGCGATGGATGCTGTCAGGGAAGGCAAAGCCTTCTGCGTGCTCACCGCTGCCGATGCCTCAACCAAGACCCTCAAGGAAGTGGATTTCGTGTGCGGAAGATATGATGCCGTACACCTTCGCACCGAGCTCGCAAAGGACGAGATGGGACGGATATGCGGTAAAGAGACCGCGGTCATTGCTGTCTGTGACAAGGGCTTTGCGGACGGATTCATAAAAAGGATACAGAAATAACACCTCAGAAGTGTTGACATAGAAAATACACTTTTACTATAATTGGAGGTACTGCTGAATATGGCAAAAAAGATAAAACTGAGCGATGCGGCGAAGGACCTTAATGTTTCTTCGCAGGACATAATTGATTTCTTCGCAGAAAAGGGCGACACAAAGAAGAAGGCTTCAACAGGTCTTACCGAGGATGAAATGAATGTTGTGCTCGAGCACTACACCAAGCTCAATGCGGTAAAGTCCTTCGATGAGTACTTTGCATCAAAGTCTGATCCGAGACCTGAGCGCAAGGAAGAGCCAAAGCCCGAGAAAAAGACAGTCAAGAAGAAGACTGCCGAGGAAAAGCCTGCTGCTGAGAAGAAGACCACAGCAAAGGCTGAAAAAACAGACGAGGCAAAGGCTGCTCCCAAGAAGGAAAAGAAGACAGCCGCAGAGAAGCCTGCTGCCGAGAAGAAAACGGCTGTAAAGGCTGAAAAGGCTGAAAAGGCAGAGAAGGCTGCAAAGCCTGTTGAAAAGGCTGCGGAAAAGCCTGCTGAAAAACCTGCTGAGAAGCCGGTTGAAAAGCCCATCGAAAAGCCTGTTGAGAAGCCCGCCGAGAAGCCGGCTGACGAAAGCAAGCCCGCTCCCAAGACTGAAAAGGCTGAGCCTGCAAAGAAACAGCCTGTAAATGTTCCCGAACAGGCAAAGTCAAAGAAGTCCGAAAAGAAAAAGGAGCAGGTAAAAGCTCGTGACAGAGGCGAGAGCTCAAAGCTCAACACAAGCTTCTCGTCCGAGACTGCTTCCACAGCAACGCAGAGACGTACAGTCGATACAAGAGGCAGCTATGTTGACCTCGACAAGTACAATGAGCGTTATGACAATATGGCTTCCTCGAACAACCGCAGCGAGAATTACAGTTCGAAGAAGCAGAAGATAAACCAGAAGTCAGCACAGAGAAACCGTCAGCAGTTCAGCAGGAAGGAATCTGAAGCTGAAAAGCTCAAGAGACTTGAGCTTGAGCGCGCAAGAAAGCAGCAGCTCAAGGTAATGATCCCCGAGAGCATCACAGTCGGCGAGCTTGCAACAAGACTCAAGGCTACGGCTACCGATGTAATCAAGAAGCTCATGGGACTTGGTGTAATGGCTTCAATAAATCAGGAGATCGACTTCGATACCGCATCACTTGTAGCTGAGGAGCTCGGTGCAAAGGTAGAAAAGGAAGTTATCGTCACCATTGAGGAGCGTCTTATCGACGACACCGACGACGATGATACAAATCTCCAGCCGCGCTGCCCCGTTGTTGTTGTAATGGGACACGTTGACCACGGTAAGACCTCTATCCTCGACCGTATCCGCAACGCTCACGTTGCCGCAGGCGAGGCAGGAGGCATCACACAGCACATCGGTGCTTATCAGGTAAACATTCAGGGAAAGGACATCACCTTCCTCGATACACCCGGACATGAGGCGTTCACCTCAATGCGTGCAAGAGGTGCCAATATCACGGATATTGCCATCCTTGTAGTTGCCGCAGATGACGGTATCATGCCGCAGACGATCGAGTCCATCAACCATGCGAAATCCGCAGGCATACAGATAATCGTTGCTATCAACAAGATGGATAAGGAAGGTGCAAATCCCGACAAGATAAAGGAAGAACTCACCAAGTACGACCTCGTATGTGAGGACTGGGGCGGTGACGTTATCTGCGTTCCCGTTTCGGCAAAGACAGGCGACGGCATTGACGATCTCCTTGAGAACGTGCTTCTCGTTGCTGAGGTGCAGGAGCTCAGAGCAAATCCCGACCGTCTCGCAAAGGGTACTGTCATCGAGGCTCGTCTTGACAAGGGCAGAGGTCCTATCGCAACTCTCCTCGTGCAGAACGGTACTCTCAGACAGGGAGATGTTCTTATCGCAGGTACGGCAGTCGGACGTGTCCGCGTGATGACCAACGACAAGGGCAGAACAGTAAAGGCAGCAGGTCCGTCAGTTCCTGTTGAGATAACAGGACTTGCAGAAGTTCCGAGTGCAGGCGATGTATTCAATGCAGTTGAGGACGAAAGACTTGCCCGCGAGCTCGTTGAGCAGCGAAAGCATGAGCAGAAGCAGGAGCAGTTCAACCAGTACCGCAAGGTAACACTTGACAACCTCTTCAGCCAGATCGCCGAGGGCGAGATCAAGGAGCTCCCGATCATCGTAAAGGCTGACGTACAGGGCTCTGTCGAAGCAGTAAAACAGTCGCTTGAAAAGCTCTCGAATAACGAGGTAAGAGTAAGAGTCATCCACGGAGCAGTAGGTGCTGTAAAGGAAAGCGACGTTATGCTTGCAAGTGCTTCAAATGCTATCATCGTCGGCTTCAACGTGCGTCCCGATCCCGTTGCGGCTGAGAATGCCGAGCGTGACGGCGTGGATATCCGCCTGTATCGTATCATCTATGATGCAATAGAGGAGATCTCTACTGCTATGAAGGGTATGCTTGCTCCCAAGTTCCGTGATGTTGAGCTCGGACGTGCAGAAGTGCGTCAGGTATACAAGATCTCAAATGTAGGCATGGTAGCAGGAAGCTATGTACTCAACGGCAAAGTGACAAGAGGTTGTCAGATCCGCGTTGTGCGTGACGGAATCATCATCGCAGACGATAAGATCTCAGGTCTGAAGCGATTCAAGGACGATGCCAAGGAGGTAGCCGAGGGCTACGAGTGCGGCATCAGCCTTGAGAAGTTCAGCGATGTCAAGGAAGGCGATATTTTCGAGGCATACACTGTCGAGGAATACCGCGAGGACTGATAAACAAATAAGAAACATGGTGCAAACCGTTAAAATGATGCCGGAGTTGTGACTCCGGCGGAAGGAGGATTACTCAATGAACGCAGAGAGAATGAGCAATGCCGATATGATCCAATACTGCGATGAAGCACTGGCATGGGAGGATTTCGGACCGATAGATATTTTCTTCTTTGAATCCGTAAAAAAGATACTGCTCGGTCAATGCAGTGCCGCAGAGCAGGAAGAGGATTTCCCCAACGACCTCATGGGTGTGGAAAGACCTGTGCAGGATATTGAGCTTGAACCTGAATATGACAAGTTTGCAGACATATTCTATGAGGAGGGCGACGAGGAGCTCCCTGACTATACTCAGGTGGAAGCAGATGTTGAGGAGGCTAAGGAAGGCGAGTACTTCGACGGCGAGGAAAAGCCGGAGGAGCAGCATTCCGAGACCGAGGACGGCGGCTTCACTGTAAATATCTGAAAGAGGTAAGCTATGCCGAATTTTAAGAACAGCCGTATGGCAGAGGACATCAAAAGAGAAATGACAGCAATACTGCGCGAGCTGAAAGATCCGCGCATCGACAAGCTGCTCACCATAGTCAGGGCTGACCTGTCGGGTGATATGTCGAACTGCAAGATATATGTCTCAAGCCTTGACGGCATGGAACGTACAAAGGAGTCGGTCGCAGGACTGAAAAGTGCCGCCGGCTTCATAAGGAGAGAGCTTTTCCACCGCCTCAAGATGAGAAAGTCGCCTGAGCTGACGTTCGTGGCTGACAACTCGATCGAGAGAAGTGCGGAGATAAGCAAAAAACTCAACGATCTGCTGTAATGAGGCATCTGATTATGTAAATACCGAAAGAGGTGCAATATGTATATTGGCTTCAGTGAGACAGAGACCTTCCTTCGCAACTGCGAGGATGCGGTCATAATCACTCACCAGAGTCCCGACGGCGACTGTATCGGTGCGGCGTTCGGACTGAAGGATATTCTTGCGGAGCTGGGCATACGCAGCCGCGTTGTGTGCAGCGACGTTTTCCCCTCGAGATATGATTTCATGACAGGTGGGGGCGCAGGCGAGGACTTCGAGCCGAAGACGGTCATCGCAGTCGATATCGCGGATATCAAGCTCATGGGCAGCTATGCCGAAATATACGGTGACAGGGTACAGCTCTGCATCGACCATCACGAGTCCAACAGGGACTATGCGGAGAAAACTCTGCTTCGTGAAAAGGCAACGGCGGCGTGTGAGATAATCTACGACCTCGGCAAGTACATGGGTGTGAAGATCACCAAGCACTGTGCGATGTGCCTTTACACGGGAATAGCTACGGATTCTGGCTGCTTCCGCTACGACTGCACAACTCCGCGTGCCCATGAGATAGCTGCTGAGATGAAACGCAGCTATGATATTAATTTTGCAAAGATCAACAGGTATATGTTTGAGGTAAAGTCACTCGGCAGAATGAAGCTCGAGGCGAAGGTATCGGAGCTCATGGAGGAGCACCTCGGCGGAAAACTCGCTGTAGTGGCTGTCACACAGGATATGATGAAGGAGCTCGGCATAGAGCCTGATGAGCTTGAAGGCTTTGCTCCGCTGACAATACAGCTCGAAAACACCGAAGTCGGCATACTGATGCGCGAGCGTGAGCCGAATGTGTTCAAATGCTCGTTCCGCTCGGCAGATGCGGTCAACGTATCGGCGATATGCCAGACGATCGGCGGAGGCGGCCATGCAAAGGCTGCCGGCTGCACGGCTGAAGGTGAGCTTGAGGATGTCAAGAAAATGCTCATCGAGACTGTACGGAAGGCACTCGGCTGATGAACGGCATAATTTGCGTCAATAAGCCGTCAGGCTTCACCTCGTTCGATGTCGTCGCAAAGCTGAGAGGTATACTGCACGAGCGCAGGCTCGGTCACGGCGGCACTCTCGATCCTATGGCTACGGGTGTTCTGCCCGTTTTCGTGGGAACTGCAACAAAGGCGTGCGACATCATGCCTGATACCACAAAAAGTTATCGGGCAGGCTTCCGTCTCGGAGAGAGAACGGATACGCAGGACATCACGGGCAAGGTGCTCACGCGCTCGGATGCTGCTGTGGATGCGGATGCACTGATGACTGTGATACCCGAGTTTGTCGGCGAGATCATGCAGCTTCCGCCGATGTATTCGGCAGTGCAGGTAAACGGTCAGCGGTTGTACGACCTTGCACGAAAGGGCGTGGAGGTCGAGCGCGAGCCGCGGCAGATACAGGTTTTCAGCATCGAGACAGTAAGCTACGATCCGTCAGTGCGGGAGGGTGTTCTCGACATCTCCTGCGGCAAGGGCACTTATATCCGCACGATAATCAACGATATAGGCGACAGACTCGGCTGCGGCGGAGTCATGACCTCGCTCGTGAGGACAGGCTCGGGCGGCTTCACGCTCGAAGACTGCTTTACATTTGAGCAGATACAGCAGGCACGCGATGAGGACAGGCTCAGCGAGCTGATACTTCCGATAGAGCGGGTATTTGCAAAGCTGCCGAAGCTGAGACTGAATGAGGTGCAGACAAGAATGTACCGTAACGGTGTCAAGCTTGATCTTTCGCGGCTGCGGAACATAAGGCAGGATAACGATATTTACGCTGTTTACGGCAGTGACGGAGCTTTTATCGGTACTGCTGCTGCCGATTTTGAAAACGGCATACTCCGCGTTGCAAAGAATCTGGGGTGAAGCTCTATGGATAACAGAAAAAGAGCAGTCGCTCTCGGGCTGTTTGACGGCGTTCATCTCGGGCACAGAGCTGTGATAAATGCGGCTCTTGACATGAGGAAAAACGGCTTATCGGCTGTGGTCTTCACCTTTGAGCCTGACTGCGTGCTGAAAAAAGCAGGCGGTGCTTCGGGATTTATCTATACCCAAGCCGAAAAGGAGATCATCCTCAGGGAGATGATGGAGGTGGACGACATCGTGAGTCCGCCTTTTGAGAGCCTTTGCAGCCTCACGGGGGAAGAATTTGCGCGGGAGATACTCTGCCGCCAGATCGGAGCAGCCCGTGTGTGCTGCGGAAACGATTTCAGATTCGGAAAGAATGCTGCCTGCGGAGCACACGAGCTTACGGTCTTCGGAAAACGCTTCGGCTTTGAGGTGGAGGTAGTGAGCCCTGTGGAATACGGCGGAAGCGTCGTTTCATCGAGCCGCATAAGGGAGCTTCTGTTGAATGGGGATATACCTTCGGCAAACGAGCTTCTCGGCTTCGGTTATTTCATAAATGCTGAGGTCACAGACGGAAACCGTATCGGCAGGACGATTGATTTTCCCACGATAAACCAGCAGTTCGGTGAGGGACAGCTTGTGCCGAAATTCGGCGTATACAGTACATCCACCAATGTTGGCGGAAAGGTGTTCCCGTCGGTGACGAATATCGGTGTCAAGCCGACTGTCGGCGGCGTGAGTGCTCCTCTTGCGGAGACACATATAATCGGTTTCAGCGGCGACCTGTACGGCAAAAAAACAGATGTCCGCTTTAAAAGCTTCATTCGTTCTGAGAGGAAGTTCAGCTCGCTCGATGAGCTGAAAACGCAGATATCCGAGGATATCGAAGCATCGAAGTCCGTTCAGTAATGCCTGTCTGTACCGCCGGACACGGAGCTTTTTCCACTGACATATAAAGTTCGTTTTACTTTCACGGCACTATCACAATAATGTATTATCTTTAACTACAGACGTTTCTGCCGCTTCGGCAGAATATATAAAAGATCAGGAGGGTGTAACCAAATGATAGAGGTCAGAAACCTTACAAAGCGTTACGGCGACAAGCAAGCCGTAAACGACATCAGCTTCACGGTCGAAAAGGGAGAGATACTCGGCTTCCTCGGACCTAACGGAGCAGGAAAATCAACAACGATGAATATGCTGACAGGCTATATATCATCGACCTCAGGAAAAATTCTCATCAACGGAGCTGACATCCTTGAGGACCCGATAAAGGCAAAGTCAAATATCGGATATCTGCCCGAGATACCGCCGCTTTATGCTGATATGACGGTAAATGCATATCTCGGATTCATGTATGACCTGAAGAAGTGCAAGCTTCCGAGAAAGGCACACCTGAAGGAAATATGCGATCTCTGCAAGATATCAGAGGTAAGAGGCAGACTTATCCGCAATCTTTCCAAGGGCTACAAGCAGAGAGTCGGACTTGCTCAGGCACTTATCAACAATCCGCCTGTGCTCATTCTTGACGAGCCTACTGTCGGCCTTGACCCGAACCAGATAATTGAGATACGTACCCTTATCAAGAAGCTCGGCAAAAACCACACCGTTATCCTTTCGTCTCACATACTTCCCGAAATACAGGCAGTATGCGACAGAATAATCATTATCAACAAGGGCGTTGTTGCGGCTGACGGAACTGCTGACGAGATAGCTTCCAAGATAACCAACGAACACAAGATGACACTTCGTATCGAAGGCTCTACACATACAGCGGCCGACAAGAAGGAGATCGCCGATGCTATCAGAAAGCTCGACGGCATCAAGTATGTCCGCGCAGATATGGAGCGCGAAAAGGGCATTTATGACTATGATATCGAGGCTGATGAAAAGACAGATGTACGCCGCGCTATCAACCGTCTCTGCTGTGAAAAGGGCTGGAATATACTCATGCTCCAGCTTTCAGACCTTACCCTTGAGGACATCTTCCTCAAGATCACAATGGGCGACGGCATCACCGGAGCCGAAAAGGCTGGCGATTCCGCAAAGGAAGCTCCCAAGTTCGCCCTTGATGTCAAGGACGGCGAGCTTATCGCAACAGAGGTCTCAGAGGAGGCAAAGGAAGAACTCGAGGAGAATCTTCCCGCAGACCAGTCCTTTGAGGATGAAGATAACAACAGTGAAGGAGGCGAGGAGTAATGGGTGCAATATACAGACGTGAAATGAGCGCGTTCTTCACATCGGGCGTTGCTTATGTATTTCTGACAGTGTTCACACTGCTCTCCGGCATATTCTTTTTCTTCGGCGTTATCGGCTCGGGCACTACCGAGACTTCGCCGATGTTCGGCTCCATGTTCATCGTGGTGCTGTTCCTGATACCGATACTCACAATGAAGCTTCTCAGCGAGGAGAAGAAAAACCGAACAGATCAGGGCCTTCTGACCGCACCGATAGGTCTGTGGTCGATAGTCCTCGGCAAGTATTTCGCTGCACTCACTCTTTTCGTGATCGCAGAGAGCGTGGTATTCATTTATTCGCTGATACTTGCATATCTCGGCAATGTTGTATGGCCGACGCTCCTCGGCAATTATTTTGCCATGCTGTTCCTCGGCGCAGCCTTTATCGCAGTCGGACTTTTCATTTCGTCACTGACCGAGAACCAGATGGCAGCAGCAGTTGCAAGTATGCTTGCTCTCTTTGTGCTGTATCTCTTTGATTCACTTGCCTCAAGCGTATCTGTTGAATTCATCAGAAAGATCATGCTTTCCTTCTCGTTCTATTCGAGATACCTTGAATTCACGCGCGGCGTGTTCAACCTCACCAGCGTAGTATTCTTCATCAGTGCTGCCTTTATCTTCAACTTCCTGACGGTAAGGGTGCTCGATAAGAGACGCTGGGGTTAATTGAGAAAGGAAGGTGTCATTACAGATGAGCAAGAACAAAAAAGAAGAAATAGAAAAGGTAAATGAGAGCACGGCTGCTGATGAGAGCAGCAAGAAAAGTGCATCCAAGAAGCGCGGCAAAGGCAAAAAGCTGAAATACGGCTCGATGTCGCTGGGCATTGTGATAGTGGTCATCGCTATCGTGGTGCTTCTCAACCTTATGTGCGGACTTATCGTAAAGCGTTATCCCATAAAGCTCGACCTTACAAGCGACAAGAGATACGATCTTACAGATGAGTCGATTGATGCCCTCAAGAGCCTTGAGAAGGACGTTGACGTAGTTGTTACCTGTCCCGAATCAGACTTTGAAGGACTTTCTGCCCAGTATGCAAATATGTACTATCAGTATTACGGCGCAAACGTTGAAGTTCCGTATACGATAATCCCCGAGATACTCGACAAGTACAGCATGTATGCTGAGTCGGGCAAGGGAAGCGTCAATGTCAAGTATGTGGATATCAACAGAGATCCCGATGTTGTCGCACGCTACAAGAAGAATTACAACGGCGAGATCACTGCCCAGAGCCTCATTTTCGCCTGCGGCGACCGCGTAAAGGTCGTTTCACAGCAGGAGGTCATCGGTATGGTAACTTTTTCAAAAACAAGCATTCAGAACAATATCCAGATGGTATTCAACGGCGAGAGCACTATCACTTCGGCAATTATGTCCGTAGCTGATTCAAAGCCGATAAGAGTCGGTATCGTCAGCATGATGAACGGCAGTTCCGTTGTCAATCAGGTCGGCGCAAATATCACATACTCCACAGAGGAGTTCCTCAACAAGAACGGCTATGACTGCACAGAGGTAGATATTGCAACAGACGACCTTATCGAAAACTATGATATGCTCGTGCTCTGCTGTCCCGCATACGATTTCTCGGAGGACATCATCACAAAGATGAGCGACTTCCTCTACAATGACGGCAAATACGAGAAGGACATGATCTATATGCCCAGCCTCAATGCTCTGAACATTCCCAATATCACAGAGTTCCTCGCTGACTGGAAGATACAGATAGAGGAGAGCTATATCAAGGACGGCACAAACAGCGTTGCTATCTCAGGTAAGCTCTACCCGACCATCACTGTCAGCGACAGCGAGGAGGTTGGTGCCCTTCCGAATGACACACTCCCGATAGTTGCTCCCTTCGGAAGAAACATCACAGTTCTTGACAAGAACAACGAGACAGTTATCAAGGAGCTTCTCAAATCGAACGAGACATCTTACACTTCTTCACTTGCCGATGATTCTGATTCCGATGATAGAGCAGCCTACGATATCGTAGTAAAGGCAAGGAAGGAAACTTCTTCCGGCATCAGCGTATACGGAAGCGACCTTCTCGTACTTGGCAGCCCGTATATGATCGACAGCTCGATAGTATCAAATACAAACACCTACAACAATGCAGAGGTACTTCTGAAGGTCATCAATAATATGTCCGGCAAGGAGAACGGAGCGATCATTCCCGAAAAGGCTCTCCAGCAGAATAACATCTCACCCTCCGCACGCGAAATAATGGTCATCAGGATACTCGTTATCTTTGTATTGCCGCTTATCATTGCCTGCATTGGAATCGTTGTACTGTTAAGGAGAAAGAATCGATGAATAAGACTGCTAAAGGTCTGATAGCACTGAGTGCTGTGATGGTGCTGCTCGGAGGCGGATATGCCGCACTGAGACTGACTGATGATGAAGATGGCGGGAGCGAAAGCTCCTCCATCTCTGAATCGTCCGAGAGCGGAAAGCAGGTCATCATTATCAGCGATACGGCTGCGGAAGGCCCTGACAGCCCGAACAACAGCTTTGAGTACGGTGTTGTAAAGACTGTTGACGTAAAGAATCAGACAGATGAGCTCCACGTTGTTCAGAGTGAAAAGCACGAGGAAGAATCAGGCTTGAAATATACGACCTATACCCTTGAAGGCTATCAGGACGTAGCTATGGAGACCTCAATAATCGGTACGCTTGCAAACAATGCGAATGAACTGACATCAGAGGATGTCATCGCAGAAAACTGTTCGGACCTTGCCAAGTTCGGACTTGCAGCTCCGCGGGCAACGGCGGACATCACCTACGAGAGCGGTAAGAAATACCGTCTGCTGATAGGCGATGATGCTCCCACAGGCGAAGCAACCTATGTAATGATAGACGGCGAAAACACTGTGTATACCGTACGCAGCTCGGCAGTTTCAAACTATATGAAGACTACGCTGGATTATGTCACTACGACAGTCCTTGCGTCTCCTGAGGAGCTTCCGACCGTCAAGAAACTGAAGATAGAGCGCGGCGACATTGATTATGACATCGTGCTGGAATATGACGAGAGCAGCAGCGATGACAATTATTCCGGCGGTACTTCGTCATCACACGTAATGGTAGAGCCAACCTCGGCTTTCCTTGCAGTAGAGCGCTCTGCGAACGTGACCACAGGTATGTTCGGACTCAGTGCAGCAGGCATTTACAGTGTTCACTGCGACGATACGGACATTGCAGAGGCAGGTCTGAAGGATCCCTTCTGCCGTGTTTCGATGAGCTGTGATGACGGAAAGGATTACGTCCTGCTGCTGAGTGAGAAGTTCACCGACAGCGTGTATGGAAAATGCTGTTACGGTATGCTTGAGAAAGGCAACGTGATCTTTATCATCAGCGAGGACAACGCACCGTGGACGACCGTTTTGCCGGTTGATATTGCTTCAAAGATATTCATTGCCTCTTATGTCTGGAACGTTACCGACCTCAGCGTTGAGTGCAGCTCGGGCGAGAAGGCAGATTTCAGGCTTGTAAAGAAGAACCCCGATGAGAAGAAGGATTCCTATACGTCTGATGACATCATAGTCACAAAGGATGGCAAGAGCTTTGACAGCGAGCGTTTCCGTCAGTTCTACGGCTTCCTTATCAGCGGAAATGCCGAGAATTTCGCACTCGGAGAGTCGATCCCGTCAGGCAAGCCGATGGTAAGCCTGAAATATACCGATTCATACACGGGCAAGACTGATACCATTGAATTCTATGATAAGTCAGCAATGTCCGCACTTATCGTTGTGAACGGAGAAGCAAAGTTTACAGCAGCAAAATCGTTTGTCGAGACGCTCATGCACAATGTGCAGATACTCGACGGCGACGAGGAATTCACGACCACATGGAAGTAAACTCTTTATCTGAAAAAGGAGGAAAACACAATGAGCGAAAAGTTTTTCACATATAAGGGATATCCGCTCGTCAGGAACGGTAGCCAGATATACTACGGATATATGGCAGATCCTTTTGTAATATGGATACAGATACTCGGAACTGCTCCCAATGAAAACGGCGAGGAAGTGACCACTAAGGTCAGAGTCGTTCAGATGGATACGAACGAGACAGATCCGATAAAGGCATTCGTGAAGAATACAGAGCGCGAGTGCGGTCTTTACGAGGCACTCGACATTGCAAAGGTATGGCTGGATAAGGCTCTTCTGAGCTGAGCACAAGCTTAATTCAGCGTGAACTCTGCAAATGATTTCACTGATATGATTAAATTTTTCTGATTAAAAGCCGCTTAATTTAAGCGGCTTTTTTCTTTATCCGTGAAAAAGCAAACTTAAATTTTGTCGAATACTACGATTTTTTGAGCTTCCGGCAAATTGCTATTGAAAAATCAGCTTAACGTGATATAATAAATGTGTTCGTGGAACGCAGATTCACAGTATGGGGAATTTGCAAGTCACATTGCCGCACAGAGTTCGTGCGGCAGAAACGCATAATAAGGGATAGAATACTTCCGGAGGAAGAAAAACATGAAAAAACTATTTGACAAAATGATGGCAGCAGTATCGGCTGCGGCGATCACAGCGGCAGGCATACCGTATGCCGTTCCTGTACAGGCGGCGGATACCGCTTTCCCGTACACCATTGAGGGCGAAGCTCTGGAGGGAGCTGATCTCTGGACTTCGATCTATGAAACAAAGATACCCGATTATTCAGGCGAAGGCTTCTGGTATCTGACTGCATCTCCTGCTTCGTTCAAGGTGACTGTTCCCGAGGATGCCATGTATCAGCTCACGGTGCGCGGCGCACAGATACTCAGCGGCGAGGGCGGTGCAAGAATGGAATCCGTAAAGGTAAGCGGCGTTGAGTATTCGATACAGACAGGCTATTCCGCCGAGTGGCGCGATTATGATTTCGGCATGGTCAGACTGAACAAGGGCGAGAATACTATTGAGTTCTTCAGCAAATACGGCTATATGGCTATTGATTCGGTCACGGTGTCCGAAGCTGATTTTCCCGATCTGTCAAAGGCGACAGACGAGCTCTGCGACCCCAAGGCAACTCCCGAGGCAAAGTCGGTAATGAAATATCTGCACAGCGTTTACGGCGAGAATATCCTCTCCGGACAGCAGCAGATATACGGCGGCGGCAACACGATACAGACGACTATCCGCTACGATGAGAATGCGGATAAGTGTACCGATCAGGACGGCGTGGAGTATGAGATAGACAAGGAAAGCTATGACAAGGACGAGCAGGGGCACAAGTTCCCGTGGCACTGCACAGGTCCTGACGGGCAGGTCTATACTTACAGCTCCCAGAACCGCAACTACACCTGCAACAACTATAACCTTGACGTAAATCTCATTCATGACCTTACAGGAAAGTATCCGGCGATACAGGGCTTCGATTTCGGAAGCTATTGTCCGTGCTATGCGTGGGATGACGGCGTTGCAGGACGAATGATCGAATGGACAAATGAAAAGGGCGGTATATGTACAGCGTCATGGCACGTTAATGTTCCTACGGCGATGGCTGACTATACCATCGGTGAGCCGCTCGATTTCTCGAAGACGACATACACCGAAAGAACAGACTTCAAGACAGCTAACTGCATGGTTGAGGGCACTGTGGAATATGAGTATTTCCAGCTCTGTATGAAGAACCTTGCTGCCGAGCTCCTGAAGCTTCAGGATGCGGGAGTACCTGTTATCTTCCGTCCGTTCCATGAGGCAGAGGGAAACCCCAGCCACACCGATGACCCGATAGACGGCTCGGGAGCGTGGTTCTGGTGGGCAAAGGAGGGAGCAGTCGTTTATAAGCAGCTGTGGGCTCTGCTCCAGGATACACTTGAGAATGAGTACGGACTGCATAACCTGATATGGGAGCAGAATCTCTATGCGTGGTCAGATTCTTCGGCTGAATGGTACTCGGGCGACGACAGAGTTGACATCGTGGCATTCGATAAGTACAACACCCAGTACAACCGCCATGACGGCAAGACATCCGGACCGAATCTTGATGCTGAGGCAGGCATTTTCTACAAGATACACGGTTATGTCAAGGGCAATAAGATGGTGGCTATGGCGGAGAACGACTCTGTTCCGAGCATGACGAATATGCAGGTCGAGCACGCTGCATGGCTGTACTTCTGTCCGTGGTACGATACACCCGAGAGTCCGTTCGTCAGCGGTAAGAACTATCAGGACCACGAGGAGCTGAAAGCTCTCTATAACAGCGAATACTGCATCACTCTTGATGAACTGCCGGAAGACCTGTTCAAGGGCGGCACAGCTCCGACAAGCTCGACAACTTCGGTTTCAACAACAAAGACTGCAACAGCAGCGACAACGACCTCAACAGCCGTATCTACTACCGGAACAACAGCAGATGTCACACTGCTCGGCGATGCAAATCTGGACAGCAAGGTCACGGTCGCAGATGCTGTAGCTATCCTCCAGTCGATCGCAAACAAGGACAAGTATGCGCTCAAGCCGCAGGGAGCCGCAAACGCGGACTGCTTCAATACGGGCGACGGCATCACGGGCAGGGATGCTCTTGCTATCCAGAAGCTTGATGCCAAAGCGATAGAAAAGCTCCCTGAGCTATCCGAATAAATTCTCCGAAAGAACACTCCAAAAGGAGTGTTCTTTTTTGTATTACGCCACGGCTTCCGCAGAAACGAATTTTGTATGTTTCACCACTTGCAAGACTACCGCTGATATGTTATAATAATATGAATGCGTTGTATTCGCTTTGCCTGTTCGTACACCATGAAGATACGCAGATCAGGCGGATACATCCTATAATGCTTTGCTAATGCAAATCCAATTCACTGCATTTTATTTTCCGCCTTGCGGAAATGGTTCGGGGAGGTTCTGCGGAATTGAATGATAACACTGCTGCTGTCAGCGAAATAAAACGCCTTCTCGGCGAAAGCCTGCCGCTTGCCTATGTCCGCAGCTTCGGCTGCCAGCTCAATGTCTCGGACGGCGAAAAGATCAAGGGGCTGCTCAGAAAAATGGGCTACGGCTTCACGGAGGACGAATCCGAAGCTGACCTGATAATACTCAATACCTGCGCTGTACGCGAGAATGCGGAGGACAGGGTGTTCGGCATAGTTGGGAGCATGAAGAAGCTCAAGGAGCTGAAGCCTTCACTTATCATCGGCATTACGGGCTGCATGACGGCTCAGAGCCACGTTGCCGAGAAGATCAGGCAGTCTTATCCGCAGGTCGATTTCGTGCTCGGCACATCTGCGATAAGCGGTCTGCCAAAGCTGCTGCTCGGTTGTCTGAACGGAGAAAGATTTGCCGTTGACATCAGTGAATACGATGATTTTTCGGAGGAAGCCGAGCAGGTGCGCGAAAGCAGCTTCAAAGCGAGCGTGCCGATAATGTTCGGCTGCAATAACTTCTGCACCTACTGCATAGTGCCTTATGTCCGCGGCAGAGAGCGCAGCCGACGTCCGGAGGATATTATTTCCGAGGTCGCGGGACTTGTGCGCAGCGGCTACAAGGAGATAATGCTGCTCGGACAGAACGTCAATTCCTACGGCAGCGACCTCGGCGGAGACATGAGCTTTCCACAGCTTCTTCGGAGACTGAACGAGATAGAAGGTGACTTCCTGATACGCTTCATGTCATCGCATCCGAAGGACGCTTCCTCAGAGCTTATAGATGCCATCTTTGAATGTGACAAGGTCGCAAAGCACCTGCATCTGCCCGTGCAGAGCGGCAGCGATGAGATACTTCACCGCATGAACAGACGCTACACTGCCGAAAAATACCTCGGCATCGCAGATGAGATATACAGGCACGATCCCGATTTCTCGCTCACGACCGACATTATAGTCGGATTCCCCGATGAGAGCGAGGAGGATTTTCAGGCAACACTTGATATTATGGAGCGTGTAAAATTCGACAACATCTACTCGTTTATCTACTCCAAAAGGACAGGCACAAAGGCTGCTGAGATGGCCGACGGAGTCACGGACGAGGAAAAAAGTCGCCGTATGCGGAGGCTGCTCGAGCTCCAGCGCGGCATTTCCACAGAGCATTACAAGCGATTTATCGGAAAGAGAATGCGCGTACTTGTTGATGACGTGTCAAAGAAGCGTGAGGGCTTTGTCACAGGCAAGAGCAGTGAGTTCATCATTGTTGAGCTTGAGGGAAGCAGTTCACTTATAGGAAGCTTTGTGGATGTTGAGATAACAGATGCCATGAACTGGGCTGTTATCGGAAAGATCATCTGACAATCAGAAACGGAGGAACAGCTATGAGGCGAAAAGCCGCTGCCGTGCTGTTATGCATGGCATCACTCCTTCTTGCAGGCTGTGAAGCAGAAAAGCCTGACGAGCAATTCAGCGGACCTGATATTACATCCGTTCCCACAACGGAGCCTGCATCCGAGACCGACACCGAGCCTGCTTCGGTGACTGCGGAAACGAACGCACCTGTGACCACTTCTGCCGAAACTGAAACGGAAACAGTACAGCCTGTATCCGAGGGCACTACTGTGACGCTTGCGAAAAGGCTCGACAGCTACGCTTCACTCTATGAAGCAGAGGTGCAGAGCGTCTGGGACAGGATATACAACAGCAATGACGGCAGCGTGAGCATTGCTTACGTGCTTTATGATATAAACGGCGACAGGATACCCGAGCTTGTGCTGAATCAGGGTACCTGTGAGGCTGACAAAATGGTGAAGTTCTACACCGTAGACCTTGAGGGAAAGCTCAGGGAGATCGCTGAGGTCGGCGGGAGCCACGCTGTTTTTGCCCGTGACGGCAGCAGCGGAGATCTGGCTCTTGTGTCGGGCTACATGGAGGAAATGACGATACGCAGGTTCGCAATGGATAATGATCTTACGCTGACCGAGCACGACCGCTTCGAGCACGTTCTTGCCGAATCCGAGAGCT
This sequence comes from Ruminococcus sp., assembly GCA_024403935.1. Lineage (GTDB taxonomy): Bacteria > Bacillota > Clostridia > Oscillospirales > Ruminococcaceae > Ruminococcus. Next base: position 84,538 of record JAKSQV010000001.1, read on the forward strand.
ATGAGGACGTGGAGTGGGACAACGGCGTGTGGAGGATCGATTATATCAGTGCGTCAAGCTTTGACAGGAGCACGGGTGCGAAATCGTACATCAATCACGCATACAGCGAGTCTGAGGAGACCGATGACCTTTACCTCGACTTTACATTTGAAGCAGTCGGCTGAGACGCCTGACTGCAATATACCGGAAACGAAAAGGAGAATGAAAATGGATATTATCGAAATGGCAAGAGAGCTCGGAAAGGCTCTCCAGAACGACGACAGATACATCGCATACAACCTTGCAAAGCAGGCAAACGATGCGGACAAGGAGCTTCAGGAGCAGATAGACAGCTTTGAGAAGATGCGCTACGACCTCAGTATGGAGCTCACAAAGGAAAACAAGGATACCGACAAGGTAAAGGAGCTTGATGAGGGCATCAAGGAGCTTTACGGAAAGATAATGTCAAACCAGCACATGGTAGTTTTCACGGCAGCACAGAAGTCGCTCGAATCACTCGTGAGCAACGTTCAGGAGATAATCACCCTCTGTGCAAACGGCGAGGACCCCGCGACCTGTGAGCCTTCATCGGGCTGCACCGGAAGCTGCGCGACCTGCGGAGGCTGTCACTGAGCAGGTAAACAATATCTACTGAAAAGAGGAACGTGAAATGGATATCGACAGAAGCAAAGTCTCACCAATGATGCAGCAGTATTTCGAGGTCAAGGACAAGTACAGCGATTGTGTGCTGTTTTTCAGGCTTGGCGATTTCTATGAAATGTTCTTCGATGATGCGATAACTGTTTCAAAGGCACTTGAGCTGACACTTACGGGCAGGGACTGCGGTCTTGAGGAACGCGCTCCCATGTGCGGTATCCCGTATCATGCCGCAGATATGTACATCAAGCGGCTGATAGATATGGGCTTCAAGGTCGCGGTATGCGAGCAGCTTACCGACCCTGCCGAGACAAAGGGGATAGTCGTGCGTGATGTTATCCGCGTTGTGACTCCCGGAACTCTCACTGAGTCGGGAATGCTCGACGACGGCTCGAACAACTACCTTTGCAGCGTGTACTATGATGCAGAGCGCAAGAGCTGTGCTGTTGCATCAGCCGATATATCAACGGGTGAAGCTTCATTATGCGTTTTTGAGGGCAGAGACATGGAGGCTGACGTGATAAACGAGCTTTCACGCTGCCGACCTGCAGAGATGATATTCCCCGAGAATTTCCTTTCAATGAAAACAGTGGCGGAATTTGTGAAGATACGCCTTGAATGTGCCGTGACTCTGCGTGACACCGTATGCTTCCGCACACCGGACAGAATAGACAGTCTGAAGCAGATGTTCGGCGTGAAGTCGATGTCGGAGCTCGGGCTTACCGAGGACGGTGCGGACTGCTATGCCGTGTGCGGACTCTTTGACTATATCCGCGAAACACAGAAATCCACAGTTTCGCGTTTCACGTCGTTACAGCTCATGCAGGGAGATGCCTACATGGGACTCGACCTCAATGCGCGGCGCAATCTTGAGCTTACCGAGACAATGCGGAGCAAGGAGAAAAAAGCCTCGCTCATGTGGGTGCTCGATTCCACAAAGACCTCTATGGGAAGGCGTATGCTGCGCAACTGGATTGAACAGCCGCTGAAAAGCCCAGCCCGCATAATCGAGCGTCTTGATGCGGTCGATGCTCTTTTCAAGCGGAGCGTTTCGCTTGCGGATATGCAGGCACTCCTTGAACGCGTGTATGACCTTGAACGCCTTATGACGAAGGTCATGTATAAATCGGCAACTCCGCGTGACCTGCGTTCTCTTGCGGCAACTGCTGAACAGCTCCCTGCACTGAAAAAGGAGCTTGCAGAGCTTGGCAGCTCAAAAATGCTTGCAAGGCTGGATTCGGAAATATCCACGCTTGACGAGATAGTGAAGCTCGTCGGCAATGCGATAATGGAGGAGCCTCCTGTTACCGTCAAGGACGGCGGTGTCATCAAGGACGGCTTCAACGAGGAGCTTGACTCGCTCCGTCACATAATGAATCACGGCAAGGATATCATTGCCGAAATAGAGCAGCGTGAGAAGGACTCAACGGGCATAAAGAACCTGAAAATAGGCTACAACCGCGTGTTCGGCTATTACCTTGAGGTCACACGCTCGTATTATGAGCTCATTCCCGAGGACTGGATACGCAAGCAGACTCTTGCAAATGCCGAACGTTTCATCACAGAGGAGCTCAAGAACGCTGAAAATGCGATACTCGGTGCAAAGGACAAGGCTCTCCAGCTTGAAGCGGACATATTCTCCGAGGTACGCGACTTCCTTGCAACAAGGCTTGAACCCGTACAGAAAACGGCTTCGGCGGTCGCCGCAGTCGATGTGCTCTGCTCGTTTGCGGACGTTGCGCTCCGCAACAATTACGTCAAGCCCGATATAGCAATTGACGGTGCTATCGACATAAAGGCGGGACGGCATCCCGTGGTGGAGCTTATGCTCGAGAACGAGATGTTTGTGCCGAATGATACATATATCGACAAGAAAGCCAATCGCATGGAGATAATCACGGGACCGAATATGTCGGGTAAATCCACATATATGCGTCAGACCGCGCTTATCGTCCTGATGGCTCAGATAGGCAGCTTTGTGCCTGCCGATTCCGCGAAGATATCGGTCGTGGACAAGATTTTCACCCGTGTCGGAGCTTCCGACGACCTCGCCGCAGGACAGTCCACGTTCATGGTCGAGATGAGCGAGGTATCCGATATATTGAAGAACGCCACGCCTGACAGCCTTGTCATTCTTGATGAGGTGGGCAGAGGTACTTCCACATTTGACGGCGTGAGCATTGCAAGAGCAGTTGCCGAGCACATCTGCACATCAAAGAAGCTCGGCTGCAAGACGCTGTTCGCAACGCATTACCATGAGCTCATCGGGCTCGAAAACGAGCTTGAGGGCGTGAAGAATTTCAGCATAGCCGTAAACAAGCACGGCGGCACTATACGCTTCCTGCGGAAGATAGTCCGCGGCGGCATAGATGACAGCTACGGCGTAGATGTCGCAAAGCTTGCAGGTCTGCCGCCGAAGGTGGTGGACAGGGCAAAGGAGCTCCTTGAGGAGATGGAGCGTTCGCGCACCACTGAAAAGGCAGGAGCTGTCCGCGACGACGGCGGACAGATAAGCTTCGGCAGTCTCGGAAGGGAGGCGGCTCTCGATATGCTCTGCCGCACAAACATCGGCGAGCTGAGCGATGCGGAGTGCCGCGGTCTGCTGACCGATATGCTGAGCTGCATCGAAAGCTGATACATTTCTGAGGAGGAGAAAAATGTCCGTTATCAACGTTCTGAGCAAGGAAATATCCGAGCTCATAGCTGCAGGCGAGGTCATAGAGAGACCCGCCTCCGTCATCAAGGAGCTTGTTGAGAACTCCATAGATTCAGGCGCGTCTCATATCACCGTTGAGATAAAAAACGGCGGAGCAACATATATGCGTGTTACCGATGACGGCTGCGGAATGGCGTTTGAGGACGTTCCAACGGCTTTTCTCCGCCATGCCACGAGCAAGATAATCACAAAGAATGACCTTGACGACATACATACACTCGGCTTCCGCGGAGAGGCTCTTGCCTCCGTGTCCGCAGTCGCAAGAGTGGAGGTCATGACAAAGCGCAGGGATGATGAATACGGAACTCTCTACTCGATAGAGGGAAGCGTGGAAAAGTCGCATGAAAAGATAGGGTGTCCCGACGGCACGACCATTATTATCCGTGACCTGTTCTATAACGTTCCTGCGAGAGCAAAATTCATGAAGAAGGATGTCACAGAGGCGAACGCCATCAGCAATATCATGCAGAAGATAACGCTGTCACATCCGTCTGCTGCGTTCAAGCTCATCCGCGACAACCGCACAGAGTTCAACTCCGCAGGTGACGGCGAGCTGTTTTCGGCGGTGTATGCAGTGTACGGACGCGATTTTGCACGCGACCTCATTCCTTGTGATTATGAGTATAACGGGATACACGTCAGCGGATTCGTTATCAAACCACTGTATTCGCGCAATAACAGAGCCATGCAGAACTTCTTCGTCAACGGCAGATATGTGCGTTCAAAGCTTTGCTCTGCCGCTCTCGAAAACGCATACACCAACATGATAATGACAGGCAAATTCCCTGCCTGCGTGATGATGATAGACCTTGCGCCCTCAGCAATGGATGTCAATATCCACCCTGCAAAGGCGGAGGTGCGCTTCACTGACGAAAGAAGTGTCTCGGACGCGATATATTTCGGCGTGAAGAACGCCCTCATGAATGACGGACTTATATACGAGTTCGAACTGAAGCCGCGTACCGACTGGACAAAGCCGCTCCCCGAGGAGCAGCCCGTACAGCAGGAGATGCTCTTTACTCCGGTCGATGAGATAGCTGTAAAGGAACAGGAGCTTGCTGCTGCCGAAGCTGTAATTGCTCCTGCGGCTCCCGTAACACCGCCGCCTGTAAAGGTAAGTGAGGATGAGACGGAGGTCGTGGGCATACGTCCGTTTGAGCACTTCGGAGAAAGCGGAGTTACGGCTGCAAAGCCTGTTGCCACAGAGACAAAATTTGAGTCGTCTGCCGCAAGCGTACCCGATGCTCCCATTGAGGGCTTCAGATACATAAGCACCGAATCATTCTCGAAGCCTGCCGCTCCCGAGCCTGAAAAACAGGCTGAGCCTACCGATGCGCTTCACGAGGAATTCCCTGATATACGCGTGGTAGGCGAAGCATTCGGACTTTATGTGATATGCGAGAGTGCAGGCAAAATAATCATGATCGACAAGCACGCCGCTCACGAACGTATCATCTTTGAACGCCTGAAAAGCCGCAACTGCCGCCAGTACAGCCAGAATCTCCTCACAGGGATAAAGGTGCTTCTCACGGCAGATGAGACGGATGTAATGGAAAACAGTCAGGAGCTTCTTGCCGACCTCGGATTCACGTTCGATTTCTCACAGAAGCCGTGCGTTGTTGCGACGGCTGTTCCGACCTTCATCATGGAAGCCGATATCGAGGACATTATCTGCGAGGTCGCAAACAATCTGAGGATGAACAAGGCTGATCCTCAGTCGGGACTGCTTGATGATATGCTCCATACGGTCGCCTGCAAATCGGCGATAAAGGCGAATGACAAGAATTCGCCAGAGGAGCTTCAGGCACTTGCAGAACAGGTCTGCTACAACGAGAACATCCGCCACTGTCCGCACGGACGGCCTGTGATGTTCACGATGACGAAATACAGCATAGATCATCAGTTCAAGAGGACGTAAACGCCTCATTTACCAAAGCATATAAGCGGAGCAGACAATTCGTTGTGAGAAGCCTGCTTTTGCAGAAAACAGCCCAACGGGCTGTTTTTCGGTTCACCGCCTGCATGGTCAGGCTGATTTCCCGTGCTCAGGAGGTGCGTATGAACAATTCGGACAAGCCCTTTGTGCTTGCGGTCTGCGGACCGACCGCATCGGGCAAGACATGGCTCGGTGTCGAGCTTGCAAAGCTGTACGGCGGCGAAGTCATCTCCGCCGATTCAATGCAGATATACAAGGGCATGGATATTGCCTCTGCGAAGCCGACAGAAGCTGAAATGCAGGGTATCCCGCATCATCTTATCGGAGTGGTCGGCAGAGATGTAACGTTTTCGGCTGCCGATTATGTGAAAATGGCACGCGAGACCATTGCGGACATTCTCGGCAGGGGGAAACTCCCGATAGTAGTGGGCGGAACAGGTCTGTATGTGGATTCGCTTCTCAACAATGTACAGTTCTCGGAAATGAAAAGTGATGCTGCCTATCGTGAGAGCCTGTATGAGCTATCACGCGCGGAGGGCAATGAAGCCCTGTACGCCGAGCTCGTCAAAGCCGATCCCGAGGCTGCGAAGTCGATACATCCGAACAATCTCGTCCGTGTAGTCCGCGCACTTGAGGTCATTCACCTCACGGGACGGCGGTTCAGTGATCTCAAAGCCGAGAGCACGGCGGAGGAGAGCCCTTATGATTCGCTGATACTCGGGCTCAATGCCGCAGACAGAGCAGTTCTGTACGAGCGGATAGACAGACGCGTGGATGAAATGGTAAGAGCAGGACTTGTTGAGGAGGCGCGGCAGCTCTGCAGCGAGGGCGGTCTGTGTACAGCCGCAAATGCGATAGGCTTCAAGGAACTGCTGCCGTATTTTGACGGCGAAGCTCCTCTTGATGAATGTATTGCCAAAATCAAGCAGGAAACGCGGCATTACGCGAAAAGACAGCTCACATGGTTTAGAAGAAATGAACGTATCAGGTGGATTATTACCGACGATTTTAGTAAAAAATATGAAATTTTGGAAAATTCAAAAAAAGCTATAGCAAATTACGGCAGAGTGTGATATAATATATTGTGTGTATTTTTATCCTGACGGGATAGGTATGCCCTCACGCGGAAATCATACGGTTTTCCGAGGTGGGAAAACGTAACAGAATGGAGAATGTGTATGAACAAAACGATCAATTTACAGGATGTTTTCCTCAACCAGTGCAGAAAGGAAAAGATCGTAGTTACCATTATCCTTACAAACGGCTTTCAGTTCAAGGGAATCGTAAGAGGATTCGACAGCTACGTTGCAATTTTTGACTGCGACGGCAAGCAGCAGCTCGTATACAAGCACGCGATCTCAACAATTATCCCCGCAAGGCCCGTTTCTATACTTGATACTGCCGACAAGAGCGAATGAGCGGTGGTGTGAATGAATACAAATAAGTCAGACAGCAGCTTCGTATCGAAGATACTGAGGAACAGCGTCCTCATACTGCTTCTGATAATATTTATCAGTATCGTTTACAATTTCCGGAACAGACCTGAGGAAACTGCCGTAGCACTCATGTCCGATGCCGTGGCTTCAAAGGAACTGAGCGGCGTGTTCATCAGAAATGAGGAAGTACGCTATTGCAGCGGCAACGGCATTATCAGCTATAATGTCGCTGACGGCGGCAAGCTTGGCAACGGCACCGTTATCGCGGAGATCTATCCCGATGACACGCAGATCGGCAGGAACAGAGAGATAGAAAAGCTGACAAGGGAACTCGATATACTCAAAAAGATTCAGAATCCGGGTACTATTGAATCTGCTCAGCCCTCCACGCTCTCCGCAAGTATAGAGGAGAGTTACAGAAGCCTCATTTACAGCCGTGATACCGGCGACTATGAGACTCTGAAAAAGAATATGGAGGATCTGGTCGTAGATATGAGTACGTACCAGATCATCACAAAGCAGGTCAGCGGCTTCAATCAGCAGATAACCGATATCAATGCGGAGCTCGCTCTGCTGAAGTCGGAATCGACAAAGCCCACAGAGACGATAACATCGCCGCGTTCGGCTTATTTCATAAGCTACTGCGACGGCTATGAGGACGAGCTCACTCCCGACAAGCTGGACAAGCTCACCATTTCTGAGCTTAACAGCATCGTTGACAGAAAGAGTGACGATAAACAGATCGTCGGCAAGCTCATCGACGGCTTTGGCTGGTATCTTGCAGGAGTTATAGACAACTCACGGAAAGAGTACGCGATAGGCGGTAACGTGAAGCTGAGATTCGATTCCTCTGCTGAGACGTTCGATGCTGTGATAAAGGACGTAAGGGACGAGGGAAGTGCGGCAAGGAGCATAATCATCCTTGAGTGCGACCAGTTCAATTATGACCTTGTTAAGCACCGTGTTGAAAAGTGTGAGATAATCAAGGGTGAGTACCGCGGACTGAAGGTACCGCGTGAATCCATACGATTCGCTGATGTTACCGAAACTGCTTCCTCTTCTGAGGAAGACGGCGCAGAGCCCGCTGATACTACTGTCAACTACAAGGGTGTCTATATCATGAAGGGCGAACAGATCACCTTCAAGAAGATAGATGTTATTTTTGAAGGAAGCGATTATGTGCTGTCAGAGGTACACGAGGACGATCCCTCATATCTGTCTCTTTATGACGATATCCTGATAGAAGGAGCTGACACAGATGACTGACGCTTTCGGCTGCGTAAATGATAACCTTGCCGCAATACGCGGAAATATCGCTGAGGCGGCTGACAAATGCGGAAGAAGACCCGAGGATGTACGCATCATGGCGGTCACAAAGACAGTTGCTCCCGAAGCAGTCAACCGCGCCGTTGAGCTCGGAGTCGGACTGCTCGGAGAAAACAGGGTGCAGGAGTTCCTTTCAAAGCAGGATGCGTATGACAGCTCTGCTGAGATACACTTCATCGGGCATCTTCAGACCAACAAGGTCAAGGACATAATAGAGCCGATGTCCATGATACAGTCCGTTGACAGCGTTAAGCTGGCACAGGAAATAAACAGACTGGCTTCGGCACATAATAAAACGATGGACATACTCTGCGAGGTGAATATCGGAGGAGAGGATTCCAAGAGCGGTATCGCTCCTGACAGCCTTACGGAGCTTCTTGAAGCTGCGGCTTCCATGGAGAATCTGAGGGTGCGCGGACTTATGACTATACCGCCGCCTGCTTCCGGAGACATCTTTCTCGGACGCATGGAAGAACTGTTTCACAAAGTCAGGGATATGAACATCAGGGGTGTGAGCATGGACGTGCTGTCAATGGGCATGACTCATGACTACACCGACGCCGTAAAACACGGCTCGACTCTCGTGCGGATAGGCACGGGACTTTTCGGAGCAAGGGACTATTCCAAAAAATGACCTGCTCTGCATAAACAGTATTGAACCGCTGAGACTGAGGTACGGCTCGGCAGGGCGGTGATATATCACGGCAACACAGACCGATGCGCCCCTCCGCATGGAACGCTTCGGGAACAGAAAAATAAAAATGCGGAGAATGGAGTAAATTATGAAACTGTTTGAGAATTTCAAGGACTTCTTTTTTGCTGCTGATGAAGAAGAAGGCGATTTCGTTGATTCCCCCATCCATGCAGACCCCAGAGCTGAGCGTGCAGCCGCTGCTATCGAGCGCGAGGAGGCTGTTGCAGCAGAGAGCGGCAGCTTTTCAAACGGAAGAAGAAACAAGGTCGTTAATATCCAGACCACTGCACAGCTTCAGGTAGTTCTTGTAAAGCCTTCTGCATTTACTGATGCAAAGCAGATAGCCGATCATCTCATCGCCAAGAAGACGGTAGTTCTCAACCTTGAGACAGCTTCTCCCGAGAACAAAAGAAGAATAATCGACTTCCTTGTTGGTGTTGCCTACGCTAACGGCGGAAGCCTCAAGCCTGTTGCAAATCTCACATACATCATCACTCCTTATAATGTCGGCTTCATCGGCGAAGACCTTGTCGGCGAGCTGGAGAACAACGGCGTATTCATCTGATGGATATACAGCCCGACAAGCTGCTTTTCGCAAGGCTCGATGATATGATGAGCCGCTGCGGCAGAGACTGCTCTCCCGTGTTCTCGAACTTTCTCGATGAGAGACAGGGCGCAGAGGCGGAGCTTTTCTGCAAAGCAAATGCAGGCGCACTGAAATATCTGCTTTGGGGCGGATACGACGGCGCAAGGCGAAAGATGCTGGCTGTTTACCCCGAATACTTCAGCGACGGCATTACTGAGATGTTCCCGATGAAATGCCTCACCTTCACCTATCGTGAGGAGGACAGGCTTACCCACAGGGATTTTCTCGGCTCGTTCATGGCTCAGATGCTCAGGCGTGAGGTGATAGGGGATATTGTCACGGATGACGGGATCACTCAGGCGTTCGTGACCGATATAGCCGCTGAGGCCATTGAGGCTTCGGTGACAAAGATAGGACGTGTCGGCGTGAAAATATCCGACAGCCGTCCGTTTGAGCTTGATAACACTCAGAAATTTCAGGATATGAGCGGCACGGTCGCCTCTTTGCGGCTTGACTGTGTTGTCAGTCTTGCAGCAAAGATAAGCCGCGAAAAAGCGGCAGAGCTTATCCGCACGGACAAGGTGGATGTCAACCACCTGACCGCAGACTCGGTCTCAAAGGAACTCAGTGAGGGCGATATCCTCTCAGTGAGAGGCTGCGGCAGATTCATTCTTTCGGGTATCAACGGCGAGACGAAAAAAGGCCGTATACACATAATTCTGAAAAAATTTATTTAGAGGTGAATTACCATGATAACATCAAAGGACGTAAGAAATAAAAGGTTTGAAAAAGCCGCTTTCGGCTATAAGCAGGAAGAGATTGACGAATTTCTTTCACAGCTTGAGGCTGAGCTCGATGAGATGGAGCGTGAGCGCGCTGAGGCAAACAACAAGATACAGATTCTTGCCGACAAGGTAAGAGAGTATATGAAGGACGAGGATGCCCTCAAGGACGCTCTCCTCGGAGCTCAGAAGCAGGGACATCAGGTACTCAGCGACGCCAACGAGAAGGCTGAGCAGATCATCGCTGAGGCTCAGGCAAAGGCTGACCAGCTTGAGGATGAGGCTGTACGCCAGCACGCTGAGGCAATGGAAAAGAACAGAGAAGAGATCGCAAAGGAAAAGGAATCTCTGATCGATGCACGCAGACAGGTCGCAGAGTTCAAGAAGAGCCTGTTCGATATGTACAAGGCTCACCTTGAAATGATCTCCTCCATGCCTGAATCCTACGATGACGATCTCGATGCAACAGAGACCGCTGAGGATATTGCAAACGCTGTTGCAAACAGCGTGAACGAATAATCACTGACAACGAATAAGCTTTGAAAGGAGGATCGCTCCTACGCGGAGACGATCAGAATATAATGGCACAGGATTACAATGCTACTCTGAATTTACCTGTGACAGAGTTCCCCATGCGCGGAAATCTGCCAAAGAGAGAGCCTGAAACACTCGAAAAATGGGAAAGCGGAAGGCTCTATTACAAGATGATAGAGAAAAATAAGGGCAAGCCTTCGTTCATTCTTCACGACGGACCTCCTTATGCAAACGGCGAGATACATCTCGGTACTGCACTCAATAAGACTCTCAAGGATTTCATCGTGAAGTACAAGAACATGACCGGCTTCTGTGCACCGTATGTTCCCGGCTGGGATACACACGGCCTGCCTATCGAGCTCAAGGCGATGAAGGCTATCGGCGTCAAGGATGGTGCTATCCCTCCGACAGAGCTGAGAAAGCATTGCCATGACTATGCCATGACTCACGTTGCAAATCAGATGAAGCAGTTCAAGAGACTGGGCTCGCTCGGCGATTACGAGTATCCCTATCTCACGCTCCGTCCTGCATACGAGGCAAGACAGGTCGAGGTATTCGGCTCTATGGCAAAGAAGGGCTATATGTATAAGGGACTTAAGCCTGTTTACTGGTGTCCTGACTGCAACACGGCTCTTGCAGAGGCAGAGATCGAATATTCCAATGACCCCTGCTACTCTATCTATGTAAAGTTCAACGTTACCGATGACAAGGGCATCTTTACCGCTCTCGGACTTGACCTTTCAAAGATATTCTTCGTTATCTGGACTACTACAACATGGACCATTCCCGGAAACCTTGCTGTATGCCTCGGTCCTGAGTATAACTATACCCTCGTTCACGTAGGCGATGAGTACTATGTGATGGCTGAGGAGCTTGTAAAGACAACGATGGAGACGGCAGGCATAACAGATTATACCACCGAGCACATCTTTACAGGTGCAGAGCTTGAGGGCATAAAGACAAAGCATCCGCTCTATGACCGTCTGTCGCCCGTTATCGTTGGCGACCACGTTACACTCGAATCCGGTACAGGCTGTGTTCATACTGCTCCCGGCTACGGTGTAGAGGACTTTGAGGTCTGCAAGAACTATGACGACATCGGCATCATCGTATGCGTTGATGCTAAGGGCAGACAGACCGAAGAAGCAGGCGAGTTCGCAGGTCTCGATACAGACGAGGCAAACAAGGCTATTGCTGCAAAGCTCACAGAACTCGGTGCTATGCTTGCAACTCAGAAGATAGTCCACCAGTATCCGCACTGCTGGAGATGCAACAGCCCGATAATCTACCGTGCTACCGAGCAGTGGTTCTGCTCAGTAAACGGCTTCAAGGATGAGGCTGTAAAGGCTATCGAGTCCGTAAAGTGGATACCCGAATGGGGCGAGGACCGTATCAAGGGCATGGTGCGCGACAGAAGCGACTGGTGTATTTCACGCCAGAGAACATGGGGCGTTCCTATCCCTGTTATCTACTGCAAGGACTGCGGCAAGCCGATATGCACAGATGAGACTATCTCTGCCATTGCAGATCTCTTCCGCAAGGAAGGCTCTGATGCATGGTGGACAAGAGAAGTCAGCGAGTTCATTCCCGCTTCCGTAAAGTGTGAATGCGGCTGCGGCGAGTTCACCAAGGAATATGACATCATGGATGTATGGTTTGACAGCGGCGTTTCCCACACTTCTGTCATGGACGATTTCGACAGCCTTACATGGCCTGCTGACCTCTACCTTGAGGGTGCTGACCAGTACCGCGGCTGGTTCCAGTCGTCACTCCTTACATCGGTAGTATACAAGGGTTCTGCCCCCTATAAGGCAGTATGTACTCACGGCTGGGTAGTTGACGGCGAGGGCAAGACCATGCACAAATCGCTCGGCAACGGTATTGCTCCCGACGAGATAACCGACCAGTACGGTGCGGATATTCTCCGCCTGTGGGTGGCTTCATCTGACTATCACAGCGATATCCGTATCTCCAAGCCTATCCTGAGCCAGCTCTCGGACGCTTACAAGAAGATACGCAATACCGCAAGATTCATACTCGGAAACCTCGGCAACGGTGCGGGCTTCGATCCCGACAATGACTGTGTTTCCGATGACAAGCTCACAGAGCTCGACAAGTGGGCACTTATGAAGCTCGACAAGCTCATCGACGAGGTGAATGGCGGATACGAGAGATATGATTTCCATATCGCATTCCACGCTATCCATAACTTCTGCGTTGTTGATATGTCCAACTTCTACCTTGACATCATCAAGGACAGACTTTACTGTGAGAAGGAGAACAGTGAGCTCCGCCGTGCTGCTCAGACGGTAATGTACCGTATACTCAGCGCACTTGCAAGACTTTCTGCTCCTATCATCTCATTCACAGCCGAGGAGATATGGCAGTTCATGCCGCACACCTCAGCAGATGACAAGGAGAGCGTTTTCCTCAACCAGATGCCCGAGAAGAGCGGTATCGAGTTCAATGCGGAATTCGCTGACAAGTGGGACTTCATCTACAATACACGTCTCGGAGCGAACAAGGCTCTTGAGGAGGCAAGAAACGCCAAGGTGATCGGCAAGTCGCTTGAGGCTAAGATAATCATCAAGTCTTCGGATGCCGATTATGACAGATATGCTGCCCTTGCGGACAGTCTCAGAGATATTCTCATCGTTTCGGGAGTCGAGGCTGTCAAGGGTGACGGAGAGACCGTATTTGAGGTCGCTCAGGCTGACGGCGGCAAGTGTGAACGCTGCTGGTGCTATTCATGCACCGTCGGCAAAAACAGCACATATCCCGACCTTTGTGAGAGATGTGCCGTAGCCGTAGAGATATAAATCAGAACAATATTGCCTGTCGTATTCCTGTACGACAGGCAATGTTTGCGAAAGGATAAATATGGGTATAGTATTCCTTGTGCTCATTGCCGTACTCGTTGCGGCGGATCAGCTCGTCAAGCACTGGGCGGTCGTATCGCTGGAGCCTGCCGGCAGTATGGACTTCATACGTTTCGGCGATTTCAAAGTCTTTGACCTCACATATCTTGAGAATGACGGTGCCATCTTCGGCAGTATGTCAGGACAGAGGTGGTTCCTTATCGGCTTTACGGCACTGGTGCTCGTTATAGGTCTTGCAGCAATGTTCCTCACGCTGAAACGCTCGAAATTCCTGAGCTTTTCGATAATGCTTTTTGTGGCAGGCGGCATAGGAAATTTCATCGACCGCATACGTTACGGCTATGTTGTGGATATGTTTGAGTTCAAGCCGTTCCACTTTGCGATATTCAATGTCGCGGATATTTGCGTGACATTTGCTTTTATTTTCGTGCTCATTTATATGATCTTCATTGATCCGAAAATCGAAAAAGCGAAGAAGGCTGAAAAGTCTGACGCTGAAAAAACGGAGAGCGGAAATGAGTGAAACAGTCAGGCTCGTTTGCGGCAGTGATGCTGTCGGAGCGAGGATAGACAAATATATATCGGACAATATTGCGGAGCTGACACGCTCTGCTGTTCAGGGACTTATCGAAAACGGGCTCGTCCTCGCTGACGGAAAGCCCGTGAGTAAGAACTGCAAGCTTCGCGGAGGTGAAACGGTCGAGGTAGAGATACCGGAGCCCGAGCCGATGGATGCTGTTCCTGAGGATATACCTCTCAGCATCGTCTATGAGGACAGTGACCTGCTTGTGGTCAACAAGCCGAAGGGAATGGTAGTACATCCTGCTCACGGCAATTACACGGGTACACTTGTGAATGCGCTCCTGCACCACTGCGGAGACAGCCTTTCGGGAATAAACGGAGTCATCCGTCCCGGCATAGTCCACAGGATAGATAAGGATACGAGCGGACTGCTTATTGTAGCAAAGAATGATGCCTCACATCTGCACCTTGCGGAGCAGATAAAGGTACACAGCTTCACACGCGAGTATGAGGCGGTCGCCTGCGGATATTTCAAGGAGCCGGAGGGCACGGTCGATGCACCGATAGGCAGGCACAGGACTGACCGCAAGAAAATGTGCGTCACCACCGAGAACAGCCGCAATGCCGTCACCCATTACAGCGTGATAAGGCAGTACGGCGGCTACGCTCATGTAAGACTGCGGCTCGAAACAGGCAGAACTCATCAGATACGTGTTCACCTTTCGTATATCGGGCACCCCGTCCTCGGTGATGCAGTGTACGGAAAGCTGTTCAAGGGCATTGAGGGGCAGTGTCTCCACGCCCGCAAAATAGGCTTCATCCACCCGTCAACAGGCGAGTACATGGAGTTCACAAGTGAGCTTCCCGATTATTTTGTATCCGTGCTGAACAAGCTTGAAAAGATGTGATAATTTGTTTGAAGATATATCGAAGGTGATATTGCTCAGCGATATGGACGGCACGCTTCTCAACTCAAAAAAGGAGATAAGCGATACCGACCGTGCCGCAATAGAGCGATTCGCGGCTCTCGGAGGAAGCTTTACCGTTGCAACAGGTCGGACGATACAGTCGTTCGAGCAGTTCCTCAGAGTGCTTGAGCTGCGTTCACCGGTCATCATGTACAACGGCGCAGCAATACATGATTTTGTCAGCGGCAGGACGCTGTATACGCATCCGCTCCCGTCAGAGAGCAGGGATATGGCGATAAAGCTGCTTGAAGCAATGCCTGAAGCAGGCGGAGAGGTGCTCCGTGCAGACGGGACATACGTGTTCAGCAACACTGAGTATCAGCAGCTTCATACGCGGCTGTGCAATATCGTTCCCGAGTATGCGTCACTTTCCGACATAGAAGAAGGCGGCTGGCTGAAGGTGCTGTTTTCGCTCGCACCCGAGGATGTGCCGCACATGGAGCTTCTCACGCGGCAGCTCGGCTTTGATAAGAAAGCGGATTTCGTGAGGTCGTCGGATATTTTCCTTGAGATGCTCCCACTCGGAGTCAGCAAGGGCTCGGCTCTGACACAGTACAGGAGCCTTGAAGGCTTTGACGGTTTCACCTTTGTGTCAATAGGTGATTTCGACAACGACCTCGAAATGATACAGGCGGCAGATATCGGAGCCTGTCCCGCAAATGCCGAGGACTGCATAAAAGCAGCGGCAGATATAGTCCTGACAAATACAAACGATGAGGGCGCAGTTGCAGAGCTCATCGGTATAATCATAAATAAATGCGGACTTGCGTGAGCAGTCGGCAGAAAATAAACGGAGGTAATTATGGACAAGGCTAAAAAAACGGAATTGCAGAAGCTCGCCTGCAAAGCGAGAATGGGCGTTATTGAGGGTACCTTTAACGCAAAGTCGGGACATCCCGGCGGCTCACTTTCAATATGTGACACGCTGACATATCTCTACTTCAGCAAGATGAATGTTGATGCCAAGAACCCTGAAGATCCTGACAGAGACCGCTTCGTTCTCTCAAAGGGACACACAGCACCTGCACTGTATTCCGTGCTCGCGCTCAAGGGCTATTTCCCCGAGGAGGAGATAAAATCCCTCCGCCATATTGGTGCACTCTTACAGGGACACCCCTGTATCCATATCCCCGGTGTTGATATGTCGAGCGGTTCACTCGGACAGGGCATATCGTCAGCTTGCGGCATGGCTCTCGCAGGAAAGCTCAACGGCAAGTCATATAAGGTCTATACCGTTCTCGGTGACGGCGAGATAGAGGAAGGTCAGGTATGGGAAGCAGCAATGTTCGCAGCTCATAAGAAGCTTGACAATCTCGTTGCTGTTGTTGACAACAACGGTCTCCAGATAGACGGCCCCATAAGTGAGGTATGCTCACCCGAGCCTATTACTGATAAATTCGCAGCATTCGGCTGGCACGTCATCACTATGGATGCCCATGATTTTGACGACATTGAGCGTGCGTTCAGCGAGGCTTCTTCCGTTTCGGGCAAGCCTGTTGTGATCGTTCAGAAGTCCACAAAGGGCAAGGGAGTATCATTCATGGAGAATCAGGTAAGCTGGCACGGTTCGGCTCCGAATGCCGAGCAGTATGCTCAGGCAATGTCAGAGCTCAGCGCACAGTTAAAGGAATTGGAGGACTAAGACAATGGCAGATGTAATCAAAAAAGCTACCAGAGAAAGCTACGGCGAGGCACTCAGAGACCTTGCCGAGGAATATAAGGACCTCGTAGTTCTCGATGCAGACCTTGCTGCTGCAACCAAGACAGGTATTTTCAAGAAGGCTTATCCCGACCGTTTCTTCGACTGCGGTATTGCGGAAGCCAATATGATGGGCGTTGCCGCAGGTCTTGCTGCCTGCGGAAAGATACCGTTTGCTTCGACCTTTGCAATGTTTGCAGCAGGCAGAGCATTCGAGATAGTCCGCAACTCCATAGGCTATCCCCACCTCAATGTCAAGATCGGTGCAACTCACGCAGGCATATCGGTCGGCGAGGATGGAGCTACACATCAGTGCAATGAGGACATCGCTCTCATGCGTACTATCCCCGGCATGACGATAATCAATCCCTGCGACGATGTAGAGGCAAGAGCTGCCGTAAAGGCTGCCCTCGACTTCAATGGCCCTGTATATATGCGCTTCGGACGTCTTGCAGTACCGGTCATCAATGATGCTGCAACATATAAGTTCGAGCTCGGCAAGGGCGTTGTGATGAAGGACGGAAGCGACATTACCATTGCTGCGACAGGTCTTATGGTCAATGAGGCTCTTGAGGCTGCAAAGACACTTGAGGCTGAGGGCATCTCAGCAAGAGTTGTCAACATCCACACAATAAAGCCGCTCGATAAGGAGCTTATCTGCAAGTGTGCAAAGGAGACAGGCGTTATCGTGACTGCTGAGGAGCACAGCATCATCGGCGGACTCGGCTCAGCAGTAGCGGAAGCCGTTACGGAATGTTGTCCCGTGCCTGTTGTCAAGATAGGCGTGAATGACGAGTTCGGTCACTCCGGACCTGCGGTCGATCTGCTCAAGGAGTTCGGATTATCCGCTGAAAACATCGCAAACAAGGCAAGAGAGGCTGTCAAGCTTAAGTAAAATCTATCAAGGGGACGTTCTATAAGTTACTTACAGGGCGTCCTCCTTTTTTAAGGCCGCAGACTGCTCTGAGCGGCTCAGCTCACAGCTTCTGCGGGAAAGGAGAGCGGCGTGAAGATAACAAAGATAATCCTCGGGTGCAGAAAGTCGGGAACAGTATACGGCGATATGTCCGATGACTACTGCCTTTACCTGTTCAGAACACCTGCCGTATTCAATCTCGGCGGAAACGAGAAGCTCTGCACAGGCAGCTCCGTGATAATGTACACAGGCAGCAAGCGTCAGTATTTCCGTCCGCAGGAGAACAAAACAATGAAGTATGACATTGTCATGTTCAGACCCTCTGCTACGGACAAACAGTACGCCGCCTCGATGAATATCCCGTTCGATGTGCCTGTCGAGCTTGATGACGACTTCGTCATAGCTTCACTGATAAAGAGCATGAAGGTCAGAAGCAGGATAAACGGCAGGCGCAACAGTGAGTTCATGGAGCTGTCAATGCGCATGGTGCTGATATGTATCGGTGATATGTGCAGCTCGGAATCAGCATCCCGTCACGCCCGTGACATCCCGATGTACCACCGCTTCAAGGCGATAAGGGAGGACATATACAGTGATCCGATGCGCGGATGGTCAGTGGATGAGCTCTGCGCCGAGCTTGACATCAGCAAGACGTATTTCCACCGCATATACCTTGAAGCATTCGGCGTGACTTTTTTGCAGGACGTTATCGAAAGCCGCCTGATCTGCGCGGAGGAGCTTCTCACCGAGACAGAGCTGTCCGTCAGCGCGGTGGCGGAGCAGTGCGGCTACGACAGCGATTCCTACTTTATGCGTCAGTTCAAGCAGCACCGCGGCTGCACTCCCACGGAGTACCGCAGAAAAGCGGCAGCCGAAGCTGCTGCCATGCTCGCGGATGAAGTGTCGGGGAGCTGAAATAAAAAGATAAAAAATTGAAAAAAGCTCTTTACATCGCATAATGTTTATGATATAATGTTATATGCGCTGATATTGCGCGGCAACAAAAGGTCTTTCAACATAATAAAAAAAGAAACTGAAAGATAAAGGAGAAAACAGAATATGAACAAGGGAGAAAAGCGCAGACAGCGCAGGAGATACCGTGTCAGGACTGACCGTATCGTTATCCTCGTGCTGATCGTTGCAATTATTGCAGTGCTGGTTACTTCATGCGCACTTGCTTTGTCAGGCAAGGGCGAAAAGCCTCAGAAGAAGAGTCCCGGGCAGACAACGAGCCGCTCAGAACAGACTTCCGAGCCGGATGAGGAAACAACGACCGACAATGACGGTGAGGATGCGACAAAGCCTGCGGACGAAGGTATTTCAAATCCCGTTGATGACGGCTATAAGGCTGAGACTCATACTCACGACGAGATATTCATGGGTGACCTCATTCTCGTTAATGCAGAGCATGAATACAAATTCATCGAAGGCGACCTTGATCTGCTTACCCTTTTTGATAACAGAAATGATTTCTATGCAAACGGTGATTTCGTTACAAAGCTCGACAGAACTGCACTGACACAGCTCAATGCAATGATGGCGGAGTTTGCATCGGCATCGTCGCTTGATACTACCAATATTTTCGCTCAGGACGGTTACAGAACCTATCAGGAACAGGTCGACCGCCACAGCAGCGGCAAATCCAAAACGTTCGAGGCAGGTCACTGCGACTACCACACAGGACGTACGATAGATATGTTCCGTATGAACGATGACGGCACAACGCCTTATTTCACGGCGGAGGGCGACTGCTCATGGTTTGCGGAGAACGCTTGCCGATTCGGCTTTGTCGTAAGATATCCCGAGGGCAAGGACGAGGTTACAGGCGAAAAGGCAAGAACTTACACCTACCGCTATGTCGGAGTTCCGCACGCATCGTATATGTATTCAAACGGATTGTGCCTTGAGGAGTATATCGCAGAGCTGAAAAACCATACTAAGGATGATCCCCTTATGTCAGCCGTTGACGGAAAGGTCAGCACGATATATTATGTTCCCGCTTCCGAGGAGGGCAACACGGATGTTCCTGTGCCCAAGGATGGAGAGTATACGGTTTCGGGCAATAATTCGGACGGCTTCATAGTAACTGTGACGAAATAAAGAGATTCCCCCGCTGGCAGAGATGCTGGCGGGGGAAAAGTATCTGATAATGTTTTGTTTATATCTTTTTTCGAAGACTCCTGCCGCGGAGCTCCGATAATGTGTTTGCGCGGCAGAACGGAGAATATTGTGAAAAAAGCATCGCTTCTGGTGAGCGTTATGATACTCGCAGCCGCACTTTCTGGCTGCGGAAATGAGGATAAGGGCAGCGGAACGGGACATCAGTACAATGCTGTGCTGTGCGGAAATCCGTCAAGTCTTGATCCGCAGTTTGCGGACGATCCGTCCTCGAATACTGTGATAAAGAATCTGTACAGCGGGCTTGTGAGCGTTGATAAGAGCGGAAATATCGCTCTCTGCAATGCGGAGAGCTATTCTGTCTCGTCAGACGGAACGGCGTATACATTTACCCTCCGCGATGACAACTTCTGGTTCTTCGATAAGAACAGCGATGATGTCATAGAGGAAGATGAATATTTCCCCGTGACGGCTGATGACTATGTGTTTGCACTGAGACGCGTCCTCGATCCGAAGATGAAGTCCCCGTATGCACGCGATTTTTCCTGCGTGAAGGGAGCAAAGCTCATTGAGCGCGGACTCATCGAGCCGAGCGAGGCTGAGATATATGCCCCTGCCGAAAATACGCTGGTCATCGTGCTTGAAAAGCCGAATACGGAGTTCCTGTACCTTATGAGCACGCCTGCTGCCTATCCCTGCAACGAGGAGTTCTTCAATTCCACCAAGGGCAGGTACGGGCTTGATGACAAGTCTGTAATGTCGAACGGAGCTTTCTTTGTGCGCCAGTGGTTCTACGATCCATACGGCAGCAACAACATACTCTATATGAAGCGCAATGATGCGGACTGGAGCGAGACCTTTGACATCTACCCTGCTCTGCTCAGCTTCAGTATAGAGCGTAATGAGGAGGATATACGCGCGAGGTTCAAGGCGGAGGAGACCGAGTGCTTCACCACGCAGAACAGCAGTCCGTATAACCCGAAAAAGTATATCGTTGAGGGAAGCAGTGCAGCTACTCTCGGCTTTATCTTCAATCCCGAGGACAAATATTTCTCAAATGAGAATATGCGGAAAGCGATAGCTGTCGGAGTTGACCGCGAGAAGCTTGCAAAGGAGCTTAACAGTGCCCTTGAGCCTGCCTACGGGATACTTCCGCCTGCTGTCAGACTCAGTGGAAGAAGCTACCGCGAGCTTGTGTCAGACCGCTCGTTCGACCTTTTTGACAGGGCGGATGCGCAGAGCTGCTTCGAGCAGGGAATGAGCGAAGTCGGCGCGGAGAGCCTTGAAGGCGTAAAGGTGCTTGTGTGCGGCGGAACAGCGGATACTGCTGCCCTGCACGTACTCATGCAGGACTGGCAGAGCATTTTCGGCTCGTATATCGGCATAGACGAGGTCACTGAGGAGGAGTATTACAGCCGCATAGAGAGCGGAGATTACAACATTGCGCTGTATCCTCTGAAGGGAAGGCTCGGCTACGGTGCTTCGGTAATTGAGCAGTTTGAAAGCGTACCGTGCCTGAAATATGCGGCATACAGCGAGGAGCCGACAGCTCCGCTGAGAGAATGTGCCGATACGAACGCTCTCGTTGAGGCGTACACTGATGCAGAGCGCGGAATAATCAACGGATATGGCTTTGTGCCGGTATTTTACAGAAAGTCATATCTCATAGCAAGCGACGACAATGAGCAGATATACTATGATCCGTTCATGGAGGCGGTCGATTTCCGTCTCGCATTGAACTTCAGCTGATAAGCCTGTTTGTGTGCGGCGTTCAGGTCGGAATGATGCGCCGCTGCACATACGGAGTTCCGTCAACAAGGAGTGTGACACACCATGGACATCTATGATTTTTACAGGGGCGGTGCTTTTGAAGCCTATGAGTACCTCGGTGCGCACGTTTCCGATAGTGGAACTGTTTTCCGCACCTATGCGCCGAATGCGGTAAAGGTAGCGGTAGTAGGTGACTTCAGCGGCTGGAATGACAGACTCATGCAGCCTGTCGGGGACGGCCGGTTCTACGAGCTCCTGTGCCCTGACGCTGAAGAGGGTATGCGCTATAAGTATCGGATATACGACAAAAGCGGCGGATTCATCGACCATTGCGATCCGTACGGCTTCGGTATGGAGGTGCGTCCGGGAACGTGCTCCGTTATACGCAGCCTCGGTGGGTACAGCTTCGGTGACAGCGAATGGCTCGCACGCAGGAGCGACTGCCGTGACAAGCCGCTGAATATCTATGAGGTGCATCTCGGCTCGTGGAGACGGAAGGAAGGCTTTGTCCCGCGGGAAAAGGATGAGCCGCTTGACGAATCAGGTATGACCTCCGATGAAATACGCTCCGCTGAGTACTGGTACAGCTATTCGGAGCTTGCGGAAATTATTTCCGATTATGCAGTTGAATACGGCTACACACATATTGAACTGATGCCGCTGTCCGAGCACCCGAGCGATGAGTCGTGGGGATATCAGATAACAGGCTTCTTTGCGCCGACATCGCGTTACGGCACTCCTAAGGAGCTTATGCAGCTTGTTGATACCTGTCACAAGAAGGGCATCGGAGTCATTATGGACTTTGTACCCGTACATTTTGCGGTCGATCACTATGCGCTTACAGAGTATGACGGCACGCGGCTGTATGAATTTCCCGATGACGAAGCCGCATATAATGAGTGGGGAAGCCGCAACTTTATGCATTCAAAGGGCGAGGTGCGTTCGCTGCTTCAGTCGGCAGCGAATTACTGGCTGTCGGTATATCATTTTGACGGCCTGCGAATGGATGCAGTGCGCAATATGATCTACTGGAACGGCAGAGAGTATCTCGGCGAGAACCGTTCGGCGATACAGTTCCTCAAGGATATGAACAGCGGATTGAAGGCTCGTCACCCGTCGGCTATTCTTGCGGCGGAGGATTCATCTTCGCATCCGAAGGTCGCAGCTCCTGTATTTGACGGCGGACTCGGCTTTGACTATAAATGGGACCTCGGCTGGATGCACGACACTCTCGAATATTTCCAGAGTGCTCCGATGTATCGCACACGCGACTATCACAAGCTGACGTTCTCCATGCTTTATTTCTACAACGAGCGTTATATACTGCCGCTTTCGCATGACGAGGTCGTACACGGCAAGGCAACGATACTCCAGAAGATGAACGGACAGTATGATGAGAAATTTCCGCAGGCGCGCGCAATGTATATGTACATGATCGCTCATCCGGGAAAGAAGCTGAATTTCATGGGCGGCGAGTTCGGACAGCTCCGCGAGTGGGATGTCAAACGAGAACAGGACTGGGATATGCTCCGCTATCCGATGCACGATTCCTTCCGTGAGTATATAAAGGAGCTTAACCGCATCTATCTGACATACAACGCCCTGCACTATGACTTCGATCCCACCAACTTCATGTGGGAGGACTGCGAATCCACGGACAGATGTGTCTACGCGATACGCCGCAAGAGTGCAGAGGGTGATATTCTTGCCGTACTCAACTTTTCGGACTGGTACCAGTTCGATTACAGCGTGACCATTGGCGGAGACTATACAGCCGAGCTGCTGCTTGACTCGGACGATCAGCTGTACAGCGGAGATACTCCGCACGGGAGCACACAGTTCAGCCGGAACGGCGCAGACCTTGATATGGATATTCCCCCGTACAGCGGACGGATGTTCCTGCTCAGGAGAAAATAGAGAGCATATCAGTTAGAATGAAAAAAGGGACTCTTATGGAAAGAGTCCCTTTTCTGATACGTTCGGTATTCTATTTTCCGTTTCTGGTGCGGTATTCTGACGGTGAAAGTCCCACCGAGATTTTGAACTGGCGCACGAAATAGTTATAAGACGAGTAGCCGCATTCTTTGGATATCTCCGTAACTGTCATATCGGTATTGGTCAGGAGCTCCTTTGCTTTTTCGATGCGGAACTGTATCATTTCCTCAATGATGCTCTTGTTGAAGTAGGATTTGTATATCTTCTGGAGATAGCTTTTGCTGAGGTAAAGGCTTTCGGCTATCTCGCTGATATTCCACGGATTCTCGGGATTCTTCATTATCCTGCTTCGCAGCATACACAGCTTCTCGAACTGCGGATTTGCGCTGTTTTCGGAGATGCTGTAATTGAACAGGCGGTTTATTGCCGCTTTGTGCATGGCGTTGCCGAGGCTGGCATCGGGAGAGATCGTCTGACTGTACTGTCCGAGTGAGAAGTCCACATTGCAGTTTTCGCCGCTGCTGAACTGCGAGTCCTTTATCTTTTCCGAGAGCGAGTTGAATATCTCTCCTGCACGTTCAGGGTGCGAAGTTATGACAACGAGGATATTGTTTGACCACACGCCGCATATTTCATCCGCCTTGCAGCATTCGTTCAGATTCTGTGCAAAGGCAGTGAACACGCGCTGACATTTGTCCTCTCCGCTCTGGAAGTAGGTCTTGTTCAGCCCTGTGAGCTGTATGCGTATGAAATCGACGTCCGTCCCGTCAGCCACCCATTCGTTCTTGCGGTCTGACATTGCTTTTTCCATGCCGTTCCTGTTGAGCAGGCCTGTCACCTCGTTATAGAGCATTGCGCGGTTGGCAGTTGAGATAGTGCGGTTCATCATTGCCTTTATACGGAGCTGTTCGAGTGCGATATTGACATAGTTTATCCACTGGAGGTAAAGTGTGCTGAAGCTTATCGGCTCCTTGCCGAATGAGATAGCCGAATAGCCGAAGAAGTTATTGTTATAGTGGAGCGGAGAGATGTAACAGGCTACCGGGAAAGCGCGCTCCTTATCAAATATGGGGAGCAGGTCGAACGAGCTGAAATACTCATCGGAGGCGTTTTCTCGTCTGACAGCGGACTTGGAGAGCACCATCCTCATATCATCGCCAGCCGAGAATCCGAGCTTGTCAGTGAAGCTGCCAGACGGCGAGTCAATGTATTTCCTTGTCAGGCAGATAGAGAGATTCCGCAGCTTATAGATGAAATAGGTGTAGTTGTCGAGCCTGTCCGCGAAGTCGGCAGGATTGTCAACATTGGTTATATCAAAGAGCATATCGCTCATTAGCATATTCGACTCGAATCGGGCGTTTATCTTGTTCTGACGCTGGAGACGGTGTACCACGCGCATATCCTTGGGACAGCCGCAGCTCTGACCTGTGCGGAGCTCGCCGTTCTCGTTGTGGACGCGGTTGCATATCCTGCCTGTGATTATGCGGTACAGACGGCGCAGAGCCTCAGCACCAAGCTGGAAATTCGGACGGCTGAAGCTTGTTATTGACGGAGTGAAGTTGTAGCCGTCCTCTGATGAATCATAACCCGTCAGGGCGATGTCCTCGGGGACACGTATTCCTGCGCTGATGAATTCCTCGGCAAGTGATATTGCCATATAGTCGTTGCCGCAGACGATGGCTTCGGGACGTTCTATCTCGCCGCGTATCATTTTTCTTGCGAGGTCCTTTGCGGCTTCGCGCCAGAAATCGCCGTAGTAGCAGCAGTTTCTGTCATAGTAGAGCCCGTGCTTTTTCATTGAATTCTTGTAGCCTTTGAGACGCTCCTCAGAGACAAAAAGCTTCTTTGGCCCTGTAAGGCAGTATATCTTACTGAAGCCGTGGACTTCTATGAGGTGGTCGGTTATCTGTTCAAAGGCGGCACAGTCGTCGATAGAGGTCGTTTCAAAGCTCCTGTGGTCGGCGGAGTCCATAAGCATTACGGGCTTTCCCGAACGCACAAGGAGGTTATCAATGAAGGTCTTTATCTCCTCGCCGTAGAAGGTGTTCCTTCCGTAAAGGAAGCCGTCAAAGCGGTTGGAGAGAATGAGGTCGAAAATTTTCTTTTCTGCCTGCTTGTGCGGTGTATCCAGGAAAAAGTTGTGCAGAGGGGTGAGAACGACTATATCGCAGTTGCTCTTGAAAGCCTGTGAGATTATGCCGCGGAGTATTTCTTTCTGAAAGTCTACCTGACATTCGGTGATTATAACACCGATAAGAATACGCTTGTTCACTTGTTGCCCTCCTTTGTGTACAATAATATCGAAGCACAGAAAAAGAAGTATATTTTACATAGTCAAAATAATGTTTTTACCATATATTGCTTTATTCTATATGTATTATTGTATCATAACTGCACGGAAAAATCAATACCATAAATATGCATACGGGATGTTTTTCAAAAAAATCTTCTTATTTCGATATGATATTTGATTGTATGCAGGCTTCACAGCAGGTATAATAATATACAGGAACAAGTTCCGCAGTGTTCACAGGACACGATTTGAAAAATGACCTCAGTTTTTATAACTTACCCCTGCAGAAAGCTCTCCGATAGGCAAGGAGGGCTTTTTGTGCTTTCAGCAGAACATCCGGACGGTTTTTCACGCCGCGAGCCTTGCATTTTGTGCGGATATGTGGTAAAATAGGCTTATATTTACTGAAAAGGAAGATATTATGCTTGCAAGTCTTACTAACATAAACAAATTCTACAACGGCGTACAGATACTCAACAATGTGTCGCTGTCCATTGATGAGACGGACAAGATAGGTCTTGTCGGGAACAACGGATGCGGAAAGTCTACTTTGCTGAAAATACTGACAGGCTCGGTCGAGCCCGACCGCTTTACCGAAAAGGACGGAGCCGTCTCATTTGCAGGCAAAACGAGTGTCGGCTACCTTGAGCAGATGGGCGGTCTTGATTCCGAGAGCACCGTCATGGATGAGATGCAGAAGGTGTTTGAGCCGATGCACAAAGCAATAGAGCGACTGCGCGAGATCGAGAACGAGATCGGAGCAGGCGATAACTCTGCTGCTGATGAGTATCAGCAGCTTTCATCGTGGGTGGAAGCTAATGACGGTTACAACTCAGATGTGAAGATACGTACTATCCTCAACGGAATGGGTTTCAGCGGAGATGAGCTTGACAGACAGGTATCGGGCTTCAGCGGAGGCGAAAAGACACGTCTCTGCATAGCGAAGCTGCTGCTTGAGGAGCCGAATCTCCTCATACTTGATGAGCCGACGAACCACCTCGATTTCAAGACGATAATGTGGCTTGAGGACTATCTCAGGAGTTACAGGGGAGCAGTGCTCATTGTGTCGCATGACCGCTTTTTCCTCGACAGGCTGTGCACCTCTATCTGCGAGATAGAGCGAGGAGTGCTGCGCCGCTACAAGGGCAATTATACGGCGTTCGTGCGTCAGCGTGACGAAGATGATGCCCGCCGCGAGAAGGAGTACGCTCAGCAGCAGAAGCAGATAGCCAAAATGGAGGATTACATCGCAAGAAACCTTGTCCGCGCATCCACTACCAAAATGGCTCAGAGCCGACGCAAGCAGCTCGAAAAGATCGAGCCTGTGGAGAAGCCTGTCCACGACACAAGGCACGCGAAGATAAGCTTCACCTATGCAGTTGAGCCTCCGCTTGATGTGCTCAAGGTTGTGAATGCGGATGTGTCGGTCGGAGAGGGTGCCGAGAGGAAAACTCTCATTGACGGAATAAGCTTTGATGTCCGCAGAGGCGAGAAAATAGGCATAATCGGCGACAACGGCATCGGCAAGTCAACACTTCTGAAGATAATACAGGAAAAGCTGCCTCACAAGGGCGTAGTCCGCTGGAACAGCAACATAAAAATATCCTACTTTGAACAGGAGAGCACAAGCCTCAACCGCGAGCTAACTGTCATGGAGGAGCTCCACAGCCGCTATCCGTCACTTTCAGACCTTGAGGTGCGGAATCTGCTCGCACAGGTGAGATTCACGGGCGAGAACGTGTTCAAGGAGACGGGTGTTATCAGCGGAGGCGAGAGAGCAAAGCTCTGTTTTGCGATAATGATGCAGGAGCACGGAAATGTGCTCATTCTCGATGAGCCGACAAACCACCTTGACCTCGCATCAAAAGAGGCAATAGAGGAGGCTCTTGCCGACTATACGGGCACGATCATTTTTGTGTCGCATGACCGCTACCTGCTCAGCAATATAGCCGACAGACTCATCGAGCTGACGGAGAACGGCTTCCGCGAGCATAATTACGGCTTTGCGAAATATCTTGACGTGCTGCGTGATGAACAGGCTGAGGAGAAACGCGCTGCCGATGCTGCAAAGTTTGCAAAGGCTGCTGTGGCTGCAAAGGAAAAGAATGAACGCAGTTACCGCTCCAAGCAGCAGAGGAGTGCCGATGCTGCGAACAAGAACGAGATGAGAAGACTCGAAAAGGAAATAGATGAGCTTCAGGCGCGTATCGATCTGCTTACCGAGGAGATAGGCAGAGAGGAGATATATTCCGACTACGAGCAGATGAACAGCAGATGCTCCGAGATAGACAGCCTGAAACAGCAGATGGAAGCGGACTTTGAAAAGCTGATCGAGCTTGACTCGTATTGATATTTATATATGGGTATATGAGTACGAATACATTTGTGCTGTTTTTATATCGAATCAGCGGTTTGCTTGTCAAAAATCAACAAAATTGCGGATCGGCTTTAAAAGGCTATTGAAATTTTCGGAGCAATGTGATATAATATCATCAATATATATAGTGCGGAAAGAGAAATACCGCACAGGTTTAGGAGGATAATAACATGAAACACATCCAGACTATCAACAAGGCTAATCTCAAGGAGTCCGCTAAGAAGGGCGGCTGCGGCAAGTGCCAGGCATCATGCCAGTCAGCTTGCAAGACTTCATGCACAGTAGCAAATCAGAAGTGCGAGAGATAAGCTCAGTTCAAAACTGAACTTTCCGGGAGGCAGTATTTATACTGCCTCAAATTTTTTAAAACCGAGGGATAGTTTATGATACATAAGTATAAGCTGAACGGATTCAACATCGTTCTTGATGTAAACAGCGGCGGAGTCCACATCGTTGACGAGCTTACCTATGACCTTCTCGACAATGTTGAGCCGCCTTTTGAGGAAAAGTGTCCTGCCAAGGTCGTAGAAAAGCTCTCGCGGTCATATTCTCCCGAGGACATCGAGTCGTGCTATCAGGAGATAGTTGAGCTGAGCAACGATAAGATACTCTTTTCCGATGATGACTATGAGAAGTATGCAAAGTACTCCGTTGCATCACCTGTAAAGGCAATGTGTCTGAATATCGCTCACGACTGCCAGCTCAGATGCAAATACTGCTTCGCTTCTACGGGCGATTTCGGCAAGGGACGCAAGCTCATGTCGTTTGAGACAGGTAAGCACGCTATCGACTTCCTCCTTGAAAATTCGGGCGACCGTCCGAATCTCGAACTTGATTTCTTCGGCGGTGAGCCGCTCATGAACTTCAATGTCGTTAAGCAGGTTGTCGAGTATGCACGCTCACGCGAGGCTGAGTACGGCAAGAAGTTCCGCTTCACGATCACTACTAACGGTCTTCTCCTCGATGACGACAAGATCGAGTTCATCAACAGGGAAATGTCGAACGTTGTACTCTCCATTGACGGACGCAAGGAGGTCAATGACTTCTTCCGCGTTCTTCCGAACGGTCAGGGCTGCTACGATCTGATAATGCCCAAGTACAAGAAGCTCGTTGAGGGCAGAGGCGACAAGGAATACTACGTTCGCGGCACATTCACCAAGAAAAACCTTGATTTCTCGAATGACGTTTTCGCACTGTACGAGGCGGGATTCGACCAGATCTCCGTTGAGCCTGTTGTCGGTGACTCCGATGAGTATGCTCTTACTGAGAAGGAGCTGCCTGCTGTTTTCAAGGAGTATGAGGTGCTCGCAAAGAGGATAATCGAAAATGAAAAGAACGGAAAGAAGTTCAACTTCTTCCATTTCATGCTTGACCTCGATCAGGGACCGTGTGCAATAAAGAGACTTCGCGGCTGCGGCTGCGGCAACGACTACGTTGCAATAACTCCCGACGGAGATATCTATCCCTGCCATCAGTTTGTCGGCATTGACGAGTACAAAATGGGCAACATCGACGAAGGAACATTCGATCAGGAGATGAAAGCTGATTTTGCAGCAGCTCATGTGTATTCAAAGCCCGACTGCCGCAAGTGCTGGGCAAAATTCTATGGCAGCGGCGGCTGTAACGCAAACAATTATCAGTACATGGGCGATATCAGGTCGGCACACAAGATCTCGTGCCAGCTTGAGAAGAAGCGTCTTGAATGTGCGATAATGATGAAGGCGGTACGCGCTTTCGGCGA
This sequence comes from Ruminococcus sp., assembly GCA_024403935.1. GTDB lineage: Bacteria > Bacillota > Clostridia > Oscillospirales > Ruminococcaceae > Ruminococcus. Next base: position 114,402 of record JAKSQV010000001.1, read on the forward strand.
ACAGGAATAAAAATAAGGCATCCGTGGGAAATGACCCGAGGATGCCTTTTCTGTCTGTGAGAGGAGCTCTGTACGCAAAGCAGAAGCCCGTGGATTCAGTCCACGGGCTTTTTTCCTGTTATATGCAGTATCAGCGCGGTGATAATAAGAGCTGTACCGATGAGCATAGTCAGCGCGAACGGGAGTATCACCATCAAAAGTGAAGAAGCAAGCGATTCTGTGAGAAAAATGGCAGTCGGAGCGTCCGCTCCGCCTATTATACCGATAGACTCAGCCGGTTTGCAGGCGGCATGGATGAGATACATAACCGATGCGGCGAGTCCGAGCATACCGCCGCCGCAGAGGATAGCTCCAATAATGATAAGTGATTTTTTCACGGCATTACTCCTCGTCCTCATCGTAGAACACGTTATATGCAACTGCACGGTGGCTGTATGTGCTCATAACAAGTCCGATGACCGCGTACATACTCAGCATAGCTGTGCCGCCGCCGCTCAGGAATGGCAGAGGTATGCCGATAACGGGAGCGACCTTCAGGACCATTCCGATGTTCATAACGCAGTGCGTGAAGAAAAGTCCGAATGCGCCCATACAGATGAAGCGTCCGAGACGGTCGCGCGTAACGCGGCTGTCAGCGAATATTTTCAGTATGATGTATGTGAGCACGATGAGTATGCCTATCGAGCCGACAAAGCCGAAGACCTGACCTACATGAGCGAAGATGAAGTCATTGTGGAGCTCGGGGACATAGATATAGTCCTCTTTGCCGTCGAAAATGCCCTTGCCGAATATTCTGCCTGATTTGATTGCGGCAAGTCCGAGATCCTGCTGATATTCGATGTTTTCGGGATCGCTGCCCGGGTGGAAGAGTATCAGGATACGCTGCTTGTGGAACGAGCTGAGGAAGTTGAACCACATCACAGCTACGATGCCTGCAATGGCAAACGGAGCGATAACGAGGTATTTCCACGATATTTTTGCGGAGACGATCATGAAGCCGAATATTGCCGCGAAAATAATGGCTGTACCATAGTCGCCCTGCAATGCCACTATGCCGATAGGCACAGCTCCGTGTGCAAGCAGGAGCAGCATATGCAGCGGCTTGTTCATGTCCTCCTCAACGCGGGAGAGGTGGTAGCTGAAGGTCATGATGAAGGCTATCTTCATAATCTCTGAAGGCTGCATACTTACACCGAATATACGTATCCAGCCCTGATCGTCCGCGCCTTCACGCTGGTAGCCAAGCGAAGTGAACGGCAGGGCAACGAGCACGAGCGTTATCGGTACAAAGAGCCACCAGAGCCTGACGAGCTTGCGGTAGTCGATGTACGATATGATGTGCGCGGCAACTATGCCGAGTCCCATGGATATGAGCTGAGTCTGCCAATAGCTGTCACCGACACCTTCGTTATCGCTGATGCCGCTTTTGACTATTGACCAGATCAGTATTGAACTGATGCTTGCACAAAGCGTTACTGCAAACAGCAGTCCGAGATCGATGTTATGCTTGTTTGCAGGTAATTTTTTGAAAACTGATCCCATTTCTGTTGTGTCCTTTAGCTTTTTCTTTTGTTTGCTTATACACTGCCCTGCCAGTATTTGCGGTCAAGGCTTCGGTACTGTGCTGCTGCGGCAACGTGTTTTCGCTGTATGACCTCACTGCCGTTCAGGTCAGCGATGGTACGAGCCACCTTCAATATCCTGTCGTATGCTCTTGCGCTGAGTCCGAGACTGTCAAACACGCTCTTGAGCATTGCTTCTGCACCGTCATCCATCGGGCACATCTCATGCAGCTTGTCCGGTGTTATGAGCGCATTGCAGGTGATGCCTGTACCGCGGAAGCGTTCAGCCTGTATCTCACGCGCCGCCATGACACGTTTGCGTATATCCGCGGAGGATTCCTCGTTTGTTTTGGAGGAGAGCTCGTCGTATTCCACTGGAGCCACATCTATATGAAGGTCGAAGCGGTCGAGGAGCGGTCCCGATATTTTTGAAAGGTAAGACGCGACCTTTTTCTCCGAGCAGATGCACTTGCGTTTCGGATGTCCGTAGTATCCGCATGGACACGGGTTCATTGCACCGATGAGCATTATCGTGCACGGATATGTTATCGTGCCTGAGGCACGGGCTATTGTTACCTTTCTGTCCTCAAGCGGCTGACGCATTATCTCAAGGGTGCGCCTGTCGAATTCGGCAAGCTCATCGAGAAAGAGCAGACCGTTGTGTGCGAGGGATATTTCACCGGGCTGCGGAATACTGCCGCCGCCTGCAAGACCTGCGGATGAGATCGTGTGATGCGGCGAACGGAACGGGCGTTTTGTGATAATAGGTGTATCGGGATCAAGAAGTCCGGATACGGAATGGATCTTCGTGGTTTCGAGGGCCTCCTCGAATGTGAGCGGCGGAAGTATCGAAGGCATACGCTTTGCGAGCATACTTTTGCCGCTTCCGGGCGCGCCTATGAGGATGGCATTGTGACCTCCTGCTGCGGCTATCTCAAGAGCTTTCTTTGCTGACTGCTGTCCTCTTACGTCTGAGAAGTCAAGGGGCTCGCAGTATGCTGCTTCGGGAGGTATGTAGTGCTCCTGCGGAGCCATCAGCTCCTCGCCGCGGAAATGCAGGATAAGCTGCTCGGCACTGCTGACAGCGTAGATGTCTATGTCCGATATTGCAGAAGCCTCACGAGCGTTCCCCTCGGGGACAAAAACACTCTTTATGCCGTTCTCACGGGCAAGCATGACCATCGGTAGCACGCCGTTCACGCGGCGCACATCTCCGTTCAGTGAGAGTTCACCAATGAATGCGGCATCTTCGGGAATGTCGTCTATCATACGCATTGCGCGGAGTATAGCCATGAATATCGCCATATCGTGAACAGAGCCGCTCTTTTTCATATCAGCAGGTGCAAGGTTTACCATGACGGAAGCAACAGGGAAGTTGATGCCGCATGACCTCATGGCAGCACGTATCCTGTCACGGCTCTCTCTGATGACCGTATCGGTAAGTCCGTCTATCTCAAAGTACGGCTGACCGCGGCTGATGTCTATCTCGACATCAACGGGGAATGCGTTCAGACCGAAAAGTCCGAGGCTTGATACCTTCGCAAACATTGTTTTCCCTCCTTGAAAGCCGCCAACAGATGACGGTTAATATTACTGTATATCGAAAGGTTCGTCAGACAAGCCCGAATCGGGCTCGAAAGCGTCGCCGTCCGGGAGTTCCGGAGCAGATGCGGCTGTGGGCACAGTAATGTGCACCGATGAGGATATGTCAGCCATTTCGGGCTCGCTGTCATCAATACCGCCTGTTTTCGGGAGCGTGCCATACGTGCTGTCGTAGTGCGGCTCACTGCTGTCGGGGGCGGATTTCCTTTCCTCGGGAGCGGCGTGGTATTCAGCCGTATATCGTGAGGTGTAGGTCGGATGCTCCATTGCCTCGGTGTAGTGAAAGCTGAAGTGCGGCCAGCCCTCAGTGGCGATGAGCTGGTGATAATCGGAGTATATCTTGAAGCTCGGCAATGTGAGTACGGTCCCGACTATCCCGATGAGAAGGGTGATTATGCCTATTCCGGACCGCGATGCCAGAGTTGAAAGAACAAGGGCGATATACATGATGAGTTGTCCTATGTGGATGATCTTCCATTTGCCGAAAGCGAGAAATGACAAGAACGTGACCAGTAACAGCTCGGCTGTCTGCGAAAACAGGAACGGGACACAGGTCGGACAGCCGAACAGTGACGGTATCCACGAGACCAACGGCATCTCAACGCCGCAGTATGTGATGAGGAGCATGATGAAGCAGACGCCTGCTGTATATACAAATGCGTTGCGTGAAAATTCGTCGATGGAAGCCTTTCTTGCAGCGCAGGCAAAGTAGTGTGAATGATCGGGTGTTTCGTCGTATTTCGGATCGTGCACAGCGGCTCGCCTCCTTCTGATAAATACAATAAATATATTATACCACTTTCCGCGAAAAATGTAAACATCAAAGATGAATTTATCGTTCTTACGGATAAAACGGGCGTGATTGAATTAAGCCACAAAAAAAGCCGAAGTATCGTGTGAAACTTCGGCAAGATTGCTGATATTTGCCGGAACCGCTTGACACGGCGGCCGGAAGATGATATACTAATATAATGTATCAGTATGGAAAAGTATCGCTATTCTGCAAGATATTATAGCATATCTGTAATGCCCTTGTCAATAGTTTTCTGAAATTTTTCATAATGATACGCAAGGTGTAAACAGCCCTGCCGTGCGGAAACGCCTGTGCGGGGATAAAAATAGTAAGGAGGTTCCGCCTATGGTGAATGTAACACCTAAGCAGCTGGGAAAAAACGTCAGGATGAGTTTCGGTAAGATCACCGAACCTCTTGAGATGCCGAACCTTATCGAGGTACAGAAGAACTCGTATAAGTGGTTCAGGGA
>JAKSQV010000010.1 GCA_024403935.1 Ruminococcus sp.
TCTTCCTCCGTGTTTGCTGTTGTGATGAAGTTGATATCCACACCTCTTACCTTATCGATCGTGTCAGACTCGATCTCGGGGAAGATAAGCTGTTCCTTGATACCTGTTGAATAGTTGCCCTTGCCGTCGAATGAATTTGCACTGATTCCTCTGAAGTCACGAACGCGGGGGAACGCAACATTGAAGAGCTTGTCAACAAATTCATACATCTTCTCGGCTCTGAGTGTTACCTTTACGCCGATGGGCATACCCTCACGGAGCTTGAAGTTTGCAACCGATTTCTTAGCTCTGCACACGATAGGCTTCTGACCTGTAATCGCTGCGAGGTCGGTCATGATAGCGTCGATAACCTTTGCGTTGTCCTTTGCCTCACCTGCGCCGACATTGATTACCACCTTGTCGAGCTTCGGGATCTGCATAACGCTCTTATATCCGAACTTCTTCATAAGTGCAGGAGCAACGTCGCTAACATAATAATCCTTTAATCTTGCCATGTCGTTTCTCCTTTATTATTCAAAAGACTTGCCGCACTTCTTGCAAACGCGGAGCTTCTTGTCGCCCTCGATCACATGGCCGACTCTTGTGGGCTTGCCGCACTTGGGGCAAACGAGCTGTACCTTGCAAGCGTAAACGGGAGCTTCAGTCTTGACGATTCCGCCCTGCTGACCAACTCTTGTGGGCTTTACGTGCTTTGTGATTACGTTGATTCCCTCAACGATAACCTTGCCCTCCTTGGGGCTTACCTGTGCGATCTTACCGGTCTTTCTGTCGCCGTTCTTCTCGTACTTATCCTCATACTTACCTGTGAGAAGGATAACGGTGTCACCGGTTTTAACGTGAACTTTACTCATAATCGAATGACACCTCCATTAAAGAACCTCGGGAGCAAGGCTGAGGATCTTCGTGTATTCCTTTTCACGGAGCTCCTTAGCAACAGGTCCGAAAATACGTGTACCCTTGGGGTTCTTGTCTTCCTTGATTATTACAGCAGCATTCTCATCAAAGCGGATGTATGTTCCGTCCTCTCTTCTGAGACCCTTTGCTGAACGAACGATAACTGCCTTTACAACGTCGCCCTTCTTTACAACGCCTCCGGGTGTTGCTTTCTTTACGGAAGCAACCACTACGTCACCGATATTTGCATATCTGCGGCGTGTACCACCCAGAACTCTGATACACATAAGCTCCTTTGCGCCTGTGTTATCAGCGACCTTTAAATAAGTCTGCATCTGTATCACAGCGAGTTCCTCCTTTCAAGCATAACGCTTTTATCAAAATTACTTAGCCTTTTCGATGATATTGGTTACGCGCCATCTCTTATCCTTGGAAAGCGGGCGTGTCTCCATGACCTCAACGCGGTCGCCGATTCTGCACTCATTATTCTCATCGTGAGCCTTGAGCTTTACGGTACGCTTGATGATCTTCTTATAAAGCGGGTGTTTAACGTTATCAACGATAGCAACTACGACGGTTTTATCCATCTTATCGCTTACAACCTTACCTACTCTTGTTTTTCTAAGGTTTCTCTCAGTAGACATAAGCTAAATCCTCCCTTTCTTATTCAGCCTGATTAAGGACTGTCTTGATGCGTGCAATATCCTTCTTTACAGCCTTGAGACGAGCTGTATTATCCAGCTGATTGATTGCGTGCTGGAAACGGAGAGCAAAAAGCTCTTCCTTAAGGCTTGTGAGCTTCTCGTTGAGCTCATCAACTGACATTTCTCTGATTTCTGATGCCTTCATTACTGCTCAACCTCCTGCTCTTTTGATACGAACTTACACTTGATAGGAAGCTTGTGCATAGCAAGACGCATAGCTTCTCTTGCAGTTTCTTCAGAAACGCCCTTGATTTCAAAAAGAACTCTGCCTGGCTTAACTACTGCAACCCAGTACTCAGGAGAACCTTTACCTGAACCCATTCGTGTTTCAGCCGGCTTTTCTGTGATAGGCTTGTCTGGGAAGATCTTGATCCAAACCTGACCGCCTCTCTTGATGTAACGTGTCATAGCGATACGGGCTGACTCGATCTGGTTGGATGTGATCCAAGCCGGTTCAAGAGCCTGAAGACCGAAATCACCATATGTTACAACGTTTCCTCTGTATGCCTTACCCTTCAGACGTCCTCTGTGGACTCTGCGGTACTTAACTCTCTTTGGAAGCAGCATTACTGGTTACCTCCTTCTCTTTTAGCATCACGATTGAAGTTTCTGTTTCCGCCACGTCTGTTTCCGCCGTCACGCTTGTCGTCACGACGACGTCTGTCATTGTTTCTGGAATCGTTCTTCTTCTCAGCCTTTTCTCTCTGAGCAGCAGCCTTAGCAGCATCGCCCTTGAGAACTTCGCCCTTGTAAATCCAAACCTTTACGCCGAGCTTACCATATGTTGTATCAGCTTCAGCGAAACCGTAGTCGATATCAGCTCTGATTGTCTGGAGCGGAATAGTACCTTCGTGATAGCTTTCGCTTCTTGCGATTTCAGCACCGGCAAGTCTGCCTGATACCTTAACCTTGATACCCTTTGCGCCGAGACGCATTGTTCTGCCGATCGACTGCTTCATAGCTCTTCTGAAAGATACACGGTTCTCGAGGTCGAGAGCGATCTTTTCAGCTACGAGCTGTGAGTCCATATCGGGCTGCTTTACTTCGATGATGTTTACGAATACCTGCTTGTTCATCATCTTTTCAAGCTGTACTCTGAGCTTTTCTATTTCTGCGCCCTGTCTTCCGATAACGATACCGGGCTTAGCGCAGTGGATGTGAATTCTCACCTTATCGTTGAAGCGCTCGATCTCAATTCTGGGAACACCAGCAGCATATAAGCTCTTCTTAATGAAATTACGAACGTTGTAGTCCTCAACGAGTGTGTCGCCGTAGTGTGCCTTATCAGCATACCAGCGTGAATCCCAATCCTTAATAACGCCGACACGGAGTCCGTGCGGATTAACTTTCTGTCCCATAATCAGACCTCCTTGGGATTATTCTTTTTCTTTAAGAACAACTGTTATATGTGATGTTCTCTTTAATATTCTGTATGCTCTACCCTGTGCTCTGGGCATGATCCTCTTCATGATAGGACCGGGTGTTACGAAGCACTCTGCAACATAGAGGTTATCGCCGTCCATGCTGAAGTTGTTTACACCGTTTGCCTGAGCGGATTTTACAAGCTTTGAAACGATAGGACTTGCAGCCTTAGGAGTAAGCTCTAAAGTAGCCAGTGCGATGTCAACAGGCTTGTTTCTGATAAGATCGAGAACGATCTGCACCTTTCTGGGTGATATACGAGCATTTCTTAAATAAGCTCTCGCTTCCATCTATAGCTCCTCCTTCCGCTTATTTCTTACCGTTGTTAGATGTCTTGGAGCCTGCGTGGCCCTTGTATGTTCTTGTAGGTGCAAACTCGCCGAGCTTGTGACCTACCATATCCTCTGTTACATATACCGGAACGTGCTTGCGACCGTCATGAACAGCGAATGTGTGACCTACAAAGTCAGGGAATATTGTAGAAGAACGGCTCCATGTCTTGAGAACCTTCTTCTCACCTGCTTCATTCATTGCAACGACCCTCTTCAGGAGAACTTCCTGGACATAAGGTCCTTTTTTGATACTTCTACTCATTTATCAAGTTCCTCCTTTCAGATTACTTGCCGTTGCGGCGCTTTACGATGAACTTATCAGTTCTGTTGTGCTTCTTACGTGTCTTGTAGCCGAGAGCGGGCTTACCCCAGGGGGTAACAGGTCCGGGACGGCCGACAGGTGATTTACCTTCACCACCACCGTGAGGGTGATCGCAGGGGTTCATTACAGAACCGCGAACTGTAGGTCTCCAGCCCATATTACGTACTCTACCGGCTTTACCGAAGTTTACGTTCTCGTGGTCGATATTGGAAACCTGACCGATAGCAGCCTTGCATCCGATCGGAACCTTTCTCATCTAGCCGGAAGGAAGTCTGATAAGTGCGTATGAGCCTTCCTTACCCATGAGCTGAGCCTGGTTGCCTGCGCTTCTTACGAGCTGTGCGCCCTTGCCGGGATAAAGCTCGATAGCGTGGATGAATGTACCAACAGGGATGTCTGCAAGCTTGAGAGCGTTGCCGGGCTTGATATCAGCCTCTGAACCGGACTCGATCTTGTCGCCTACCTTCAGGCCGTTAGGAGCGAGGATGTATCTCTTCTCGCCGTCCTCGTACTGAACGAGAGCGATGAATGCGCTTCTGTTGGGGTCATATTCAAGAGTCTGAACAACAGCGATCATGTTGTCCTTGTCACGCTTGAAATCTATAACGCGGTACTTTCTTCTGTTACCGCCGCCTCTGTGGCGAACTGTAATTCTGCCGTAGCTATTTCTTCCTGACTTCTTCTTCATGGGCTCGAGAAGGCTCTTCTCGGGCTCAACCTTTGAGAGTACCGAATAGTCGGTAACTGTCATCTGACGTCTGGAAGGAGTAGTAGGCTTGTAGGTTTTAATAGCCATTTCAACTTTCTCCTTTAATGCGTTTTCGCGGGAGCATTACTCCCATACTTGTTCTTCCTATTTAATAGGTAAGGGATCAATACATTCCCTCGAAGAACTCGATAGCCTTTGAGTCCTCAGTAAGAGTTACGATAGCCTTCTTCCAGGAAGAAGTCATGCCCTCGTATCTGCCGAGACGCTTCATCTTGCCGTTTACGTTCATTGTGGTCACCTTATCGACCTCAACGCCGAAGAGCTTCTCAACAGCCTTCTTGATCTCAGGCTTTGTAGCGTCCTTGGCTACCTTAAAGGTGTACTTTCCTACCTGAAGTCCGTCCATAGACTTTTCGGTGATAACGGGCTTGAGGATGATATCCTGTGCTGTTTTCATTATGCGTACACCTCCTCGATCTTTCCTACGGCATTCTTTACAACGATGAACTTGTCATAGTTGAGAATGTCATATACGTTAAGAGTGTTTACAGCGGCTGTCTTTATGCCGGGGATGTTTGCTGCACTCTTTATAACCTTTGCATCAGCCTCAGCAGTAACGATGAGAGCCTTGCCGTCAACGCCGAGTGCCTTGAGCATCTCTGCGATTGTCTTTGTCTTGAAGCTGTCAAGTGTAAGAGCATCAAGAACGATCATATTATTATCGAGCACCTTTGTGGAAAGAGCAGACTTCATAGCAAGTCTTCTTACCTTCTTGTTAAGTGCATATCTGTAATCTCTGGGCTTAGGACCGAGAGCAACGCCGCCGTGGTACCACTGAGGAGCACGTGTCGAGCCCTGTCTTGCATGACCTGTACCCTTCTGTCTCCAGGGCTTTCTGCCGCCGCCGCTTACTTCTGTTCTTGTAAGTGTGGACTGTGTGCCCTGTCTCTGGTTTGCGAGGTAGTTAACTACCATTGCGTGCATAACAGCTTCGTTGGGAGTGATACCGAAGATCTCATCATTGAGCTCTGTCTCGGATACCTGCTTGCCAGCCATATCAAATACTGAAATTGTAGACATTAACGTTTCCTCCTTCCTTAAGCCTTAACGCTGTCAACGATATATACGATTCCGCCCTTAGGACCGGGAACTGCACCCTTGATAGCGATGAGATTGTTTTCTGCGTCTATTTTAACGATCTCGAGGTTCTGAACAGTTACCTGCTCTGCGCCCATGTGACCAGCCATGCCCTTGCCCTTGTAGATTCTTGAAGGTGATGAGCACGCACCCATTGATCCTGCCTGTCTGTGAACAGGGCCTGTACCGTGGGTTTCCTTGAGTCTGTGCTGGTTGTGACGCTTGATTGCACCTGCGAAGCCCTTACCTTTGCTTGTGCCGATAACGTCGATAGCGTCACCAACTGCAAATGTGTCAGCCTTTACGATGTCGCCGACATTGAGTGCATCACAGTCATCAAGTCTGAATTCCTTGAGGTTCTTCTTGCAGGCAACGTCTGCCTTGTCGAAGTGACCTTTCATAGGCTTGTTAACTCTCTGGACCTTTGTATCGCCGTAACCGAGCTGAAGTGCAGCGTAGCCGTCGTTTTCAACGGTCTTCTTCTGTACTACAACGCAGGGGCCGGCTTCAACTACTGTTACAGGAATAACCTTTCCTGCTTCGTCGAAGATCTGTGTCATACCGATCTTCTTGCCGATAATGCCTTTCTGCATATCATTTCCTCCTATAAGGTTATTGGTTGACGAAGGTCGTCAACATGACCGGCGGACTACCGCCATTCCGCTTCCCGAGCGGTGATCTCAAGCGCGATTTCTGTCAATTACTTGACTTCCATTACAACGTCTACGCCTGCGGGGATATCGAGCTTCTCGAAAGCAGCTGATGTCTTGTCTGTGGGACGGAGAACATCGATGAGTCTCTTGTGAGTTCTCATTTCAAACTGCTCGCGGCTGTCCTTGTACTTGTGTACAGCGCGGAGGATAGTAACAACTTCCTTGTCTGTGGGGAGCGGGATAGGACCCGAAACTCTCGCACCGCTTCTCTTAGCCGCCTCAACGATCTTAGCTGCAGCGATGTCTACTGTAGCGTGATCGTAGCCCTTGATCTTGAATCTGATCTTTTCGTTGACTGCCATGATTTCGCCTCCTTGAAAATTTTTGGGGACGCTTTTTGGGATGCACACGTTTCCGTGTGTTTCATGCTTGACCGTATTAAAAAAGCCCGAAAAACCGTATTTTCCGAGCCGCGTTCAGACATATTGAGACACAGTGTGAGCATAGACAGCGCATACGCAAGCTGCGCTGCTGTTCAACACGAACTGTGTTCATTATCCCATTCGCCCGGTTTAAAATCGGACATACTCCACGGAAATTCCCTGCCATACCGGCAGCAACCTTCCGCTTCCTCGCATATCTTTTGCAGTCGCGCACGATTCAGGTGCGCTCAACAATGACAATTATACCATATATTGAGGATAATTGCAAGCTTTGGGGAATTTTTATATGTAGAACTTTACAAAATTTGTCTGTTGTTTTTTGTATACTTTCACAATGCGATATATCGCCTTCATTACGCTGTGTCTGACATGAATAACAGGCAGAAGGAAAGCTCTCCTTCTGCCTGTAATACGTCAGTTTTTCTCCTTGTCGCGCTGTTTCTTCTCCTCGGTCATGCTCTGCGTGTTGAGGAACGAAGCAGGATCGTAGCATATACCCTGATAGCGCACCTCGAAGTGGCAGTGATCTCCGAAGGAATTACCCGTATTTCCGACAAATCCGATAAGCTGTCCCTTCTGGACGTACTCGCCCTCTACGGCATAAACGGATATCATGTGGCCGTAAACCGTCGCGTATCCGTCAGGATGCTCTATCATGACAACATTTCCGTAGCCGCCCGAATTCCAGCCCGCCGATACGACCTGTCCTTCCGCCGCGGCATATATCTCCGTTCCCTCGGGAGCGGCAATGTCGAGTCCCTTATGGTTTCTGTCGCTGATGAATGTATCGCTTACCCAGCCACCGTCAACAGGCCAGCCGAACTCTCCGGTACCAACAAGCGGCTGTCCGAAATAGCAGGTATCGGGATTATCAGGCATCGCTGAGTAAGTTCCGTAGCCGATGACCTCCATGACAGGATTTTTCTTGATATTGTTGCTGATGACCTTGCGTGACGCCTCAATGCCGTCAATGAAGGTTATCTCTATCTTGCTCTCCTTTTCGCCGCGTTCGCCCTTTGTCAGTGTTGCAACAACGCCGACATTGAGTGCGCTCGTTTCGACCTCGACTGTCTCGTAGTCAATAAAGGACAGCGTTTCCATTTCGCGGATATACTGTATCGGGAGATAGCTCTCGGTCTGTATGACATTTATCATCTGACCGTCTTTCAGGTTCGTGCCGATGTCGGGATTGAGCTCGTTCAGCTTGTCGAGGTCCATACCGTACTTCTGTGCCACAGTAACGATATTGTCGCCTGCCTGAGCCACATATACGCGCTGTCTTTCCTTTGCTGAGGTGAGCTGTTCTATGGTTTCCTGCTCGGACTTGATACTGTTGCGCAGATATATTCCCTTTGTATACTCTATCTTGTTCACATAGGATACATCCCTCGCAACACCTTTGACCTCGTAATTGAGGAGCCTGTCCTCAAGAGCGTCCTCAACTGCTTTACTGTTGTTGACCGCACCCTCAAAGCTTCCGTCAATATATATGCCGAAAGCCTCTGCAAGGTCCTCATCCGAGGCTTCAAGCATCTTGTCGGCAAGCTGTCCCGAGGTAATGAACTTCTCATCATCCGATACGACACGGAGCGAGAGCTTGGCTGACATATCAAGTGCTTCCTCGTTATCCGAATACGAGACTCTCTGCTGTACGTCACGGGCAGCCGTTTCAAAATCCGCCTCGGCTGAGATTATGCCTATCTCACGTCCGTTGTATTCAACGGCGATACCGTATTCCAGTCCCGAACCAAACCTCACCACGCCCACAAGAAAGGCAATGCAGAGAATAGGAAGGATGTAGTTGAACGCGGTATAGACAACGCCGTTTTCGCCGAGGAAAAACGAGCCGATAAACTCCGCAATGGCTGTAATATGTTCTTTCCTGCCTTCTTTTTTGGCTTTGCGGATATTCCGCGTAAGCTCGTCCGAGAGCTTAACACGGCTCCTGAAGGACTCTGTGAGTTCCTTCCACAGCCACAGCAATCCGCCGACGGCAGTCTTTATCATATCCGCCAGCTCGGCGGCTATGAAGCGGACAGCTTTTATCACGGCAAGCAGTATCGCCGCGATGAATCTGAATGTGCAGTGAGCCGCACGGACGAAAAGTCCTGATGCGCCGCCTGCTTTATGAAAAACGCTCAAAAGCGATACTCCTCTCAGTAGTGTTACTGTATTATTATATACTATTCTCGGAAAATTACAACGGATTGCCACTCAAAAAAAGGCAGGCGGACAGGAAATTTGTAGGCCTGCACAAAAATCCCACCCATATTACAGGCTGTTATTATCCCCGACGGACAATCCGCCCTGCATCAGCCATTGCATATCCCCGGGCAGCTCCGACTCCACTGTAACAGTCTCGCCCGTCAGAGGCAGACTGAAACTGAGTCTGCCGCAGTGCAGAGCCTGCCTGTCAATATCCGAAACAGAGCCGCCGTACATATCATCTCCTGCCAGCGGATGTCCTATATGTGCAAAATGCACGCGTATCTGATGTGTACGTCCTGTCTCAAGCCTTATCTCAAGCAGGGAATACCTCTTGTTGAAGGATATGCGCTGATAATGCGTGACAGAAGGTCTGCCGTCCTCACGGACACAGCGCAGTATCACGCTCTCCTGCTTCCGTGCAATGGGCGCATCTATCGTGCCTGCTTCCTCAGTGATGCCGCTGACTGCCGCATAATACACTTTCTCGCAGCTTCCCTGAAGCAGATTCGCGGCATGAGCATCCTTTGCGGCAATACACAGCCCCGATGTGTTCCTGTCAAGACGATTCACGGGACGGAATGTCAGCTCAGGGTAAAGATACGCAAAATAATTTGCAAGAGTATCTCCGCGGTGACCGTGCGACTCGTGAACAGGCATACCGGCAGGCTTGTCAAACACAACAAGGCTGTCATTCTCGTACGCTATCGGCACACGAAGCAGAGGATTCGGCTCTGCCGTACTGTTTTCGCCCATGTCCAGAATTATGACATCCCCTGCCCTAACCATGTCGATGCTCCGTATCGGCTCTCCGTTACAGGTGATACCGCCCTCGCGGTGCTTGAGCTTTGCGAGAAGCCGCGCTGATACGCCGTTTCTTCCGCGCAGGAAGTTCCTGACGGATACAGGCTGTTCCGTATCTACCGTAAATCTGAGCTCCGCCATTATCTCACCCCGTCCGTCCGAGCTCCCGCCGCACCGCTGAACGCGCGTACTCGTCCTCTTTTATGAAAATTGATATGCCCGCCGCATACGCTGCAGCAAGTTCAGGCAGGAATACAGGCAGTCCTGCCACTGTTGCCATCGGCAGGGCATAAACTGCCGCAAGCGCGAGCGGAAGCCGCTTTCTGCCGCGCATAAAGCCTATCGACATAAACGCGCATGAGAGTGCTCCCCTCTCGGGATACTCCGCGAGCAGAAACGGCACAGCCATTGTGCTGAGACGTGCTGCAAGCCACAGGACAACAGATACAGCCGCAAGTATCAGCGCATCCCATGCGGCAAACAGTTCCCTGCTCCCTCCGCCGTCAGACACGAGCGTGAGGGCGTATGCTCCGAGAAGTGCAGCAGGTATGAGCACGACAAAGCATATCAGCCTTCCTGCCGCATACGCCGCAATGCTGCGGCGGCGGAATCCTCCGCTCAGCAGGAGCTTCGATACAGAAGGCTCCTCAGCTTCGTCAGTGACAATGCTCCTCAGCTTCACAGCCGCCGCGCATATCAGCGGAGCTGTAACCGTCCAGCGCAGAAGCGCAAGTACTGCCGCGATGATAAACTGTCCTGCAAAGCCGCCGAAAAGCTCGATGGGCTTCATTGCGCCGAAATAGAGAAGCAGGCTGAAAGCCGCCGCCTCTCCGAGACGGAACAGCAGGCATACTGCCAGAGGCGGCAGACAGGCAAGCAGCAGCTCTGCGCGTCTGCCGCGTATGCGCCGCCTCGTGTAGCCTGTCAGTTCCCATATACTCACGTTCTCACCCCACATTCAATGTTAGTATGTGAGGTTTCAGGTATTTTATTCCGAATACTCAGGTCCGTCTTCCTCTATTCTCTCATAGGGACAGCCGCCGAGTATCTCAAAGCACTGTGAATTGAGCCACATCTGCGCCGTGACGATGATGTCAAAGCCGCCGCCCGGCTCCGTGATTATCTGCGAGGGCGTATATTTCGGTATCCCGAAGCCTGCAAGCATATTTGAGATGATTCCTGCATGGGTGATGAGGGCGCAGTGGGTAAGTCCGCTCTCCATCATGTCGATGATGATGTTATGAAGCCCCGTGTATGTTCGTGCTGTCATCTCCTCAAGACTTTCACCCTTGGGCGGACGTGCATCCTTTCCGCCGTGCAGCCACGACTTATAGTCATCACGGTTGATGAGCTCGTCAACGCTCTTGCCGTCAAACTCGCCGAAATCAAGCTCACGGAAATCATCCACGGGGACTATCTCAGTCTCGGGGAAGAGTATATCCGCTGTCTCCCTGCACCTCAGAAGCGGCGACGTGTAGACTCTGTGTACGGACGGGTAGTCGAACTCGTCCATCTTCGCCGCAAGGTCGGCTGCTCCCTTTGGAGAGAGCGGCATATCCGTCTTTCCGATATATATTCCTTTTTCGTTTGCCTCGGTAAGACCGTGGCGGATAACACTTATCCTGTAACCTTTCATATTCTTCTCCTTCCCATTATGCAAAAATGCCAAAAACAGGCTGATTTTTTATAACTGTTGGTAATTCTTACAAATTGGACCGTAAAATCTCTCTGTAATTCCATAATTCAGCATATTTACAAGTTATACAGTATGTATTATAATAATATTATGGCAAAAATATACTTAAAGTATCTATCATATATTCTTTATTAGGAGGGAATCCCCATGAATTCAGATTTCGCGCGTATCATTACTCTTCAGAGAAAAGAACGTCATATCAGCCAGAAGCAGGCTGCCGCAGATCTCGGTATCTCACAGGCTCTGCTCTCTCATTACGAAAAAGGCATAAGAGAATGCGGTCTGAATTTCCTTGTCAAAATAGCCGACTATTACAATGTTTCATGTGACTATCTGCTCGGACGTACTCCCGAGCCCGAGGGCAAGGTCATCACCATTGAGGATATTCCAGATGATGACGGCAACAACACTCTCAAGATGCCTTCGCCTGAGATAATCAACTTCAACAGACGTATAATCAACAATTCCATAAGCCTTCTGTTCTCACTTGCACAGAAGGCAAACAGTATCACACTCATCAAGGAAGTCTCATCGTACCTCATGCTGTCTGTGTATAAGCTCTTCCGTATCGTTTACAACGCGAATCCCCACAACGACCAGAAGCTCTTCCGCATTCCCAAGGTAATTGCCAACGACAGCGCAAACGCCATAATCTCCATGAGCGAGGCTGACATCAAAGCCGCTTCGAGCGGAATGGCTCTCGACGGAAACGACTGTATCGACAACTTCGATACCCTGTACATAACGACATCCACACTGCAAAAGGACTATGCCCAGTACTCGTCATCACTGCTCAATCTGATAAAGCGGAGCGAGGAGAGCATTGCCCGTACACGTTCCAAATACCACAGCAACAGCGAAAGCAACCGCGGCTATTGAGCCGTTCATACAGCACATTTATCCCTGCTTCGGCAGGGATTTTTTTCGTCCCGAGCCTGTGGGGCAGTCAGGTCATAGCTGCCGTGAAGCGTTCATGGCTATCTGTATCATATTTGCATTGATCTCGCCTGAGCCGAAGTGTCCTGTTGTCTTATCAACCGAAAGAATAAGCTGTATACCGCGCATCTGCGGAGTATTGCTTACAAGCTCCACAAGCTCGGCTATGCTGCACATCGTGTAGCCCGTTCCCATATCATCAGCAGTTTCAGTATTCGGGAATATCATGAAATAGTTCCCGTCAGATTTCGGAGCGATAACGAGCTGCATATCAAAGCCGCCGTCCGAAGCCTCTATCGCATCGCCGGTAACAGCCGCGAGCACCTTCTCGTCATTCTTCATCATCTCCGCAAGCTTGAGTCCGACAGCGAACTCAAACGACTGACCGTCATAGTCTTCTTTTATCCGCGTTATCTTGCGGAACAGTGCCACCAGCTTTTCAACATTGGTCATAGTATCACCCACATTAATAAGATATGTTTTTCCGTCAACTGCTCAGCAGTCCGTTTCAATGCCCCACCAACCGGCGATCATTGAGGACACAGTTATTATATCATACACAGGCACTTATGTCAATTTTCAGGGACAGCTCCGCCGCCCTGACATAAAAAAACTCCCGGCAAAAAGTCGGGAGCTTTCGTTTTTATGCATTCATGCCAAGCTCGATAGCCTTGTAGTTGTTGGGAATGAGTGCTGCCTTCTTCGGGGGCACTACCTTCTCGATAGCCTTCTTCATGGTATCAAGTGAGCATATCTCGGTCTCCTTGAGGAGCTTGCCGAGGAGAATGATGTTCGATCCGCCCTTGAGAGCGTTGTCGTCAGCCATCTGCTGTGACGGGATGCCGTACAGCTCGATGTCAGTTCTGTCGGTGGAAGCCTCGATCATGGTGCTGTCGAAGAACACCTTTCCGCCGGGCTTTACGTCCTTGACGAACTTATCAAATGAGGGCTGGTTCATTACCACGAGAATATCGGGAGTGAGTACCAGCGGAGAGCCTATGGGCTCATCTGAGATGCAGACTGAGCAGTTGCACGTACCGCCTCTCATCTCGGGACCGTATGACGGGAGCCATGAGAGCTCCTTGTTGTCCATAAGTCCGCAGTATGCGAGTATCTTGCCGGCGAAGAGTATGCCCTGTCCGCCGAAGCCTGCGAGGAGAATTTCAGTTGTAGCCATTATTCGTTTCCTCCTTCTGCGGGAAATACTCCCTCTTCAACGTCCTTGTATACGCCGAGAGGATAATAGGGGATCATTTCGTCCTGAAGACGCTTGATAGCCTCGAGAGGTGTGAGTCCCCAGTTTGTCGGGCAAGTGGAGAGTACCTCAACGATAGAGAAGCCCTTGCCTGCCTTCTGGTTCTCGAAAGCCTTGCGGATAGCCTTCTTTGCAGCCTTGATGTGGGGAACGCTGTCAACGGCAACACGCTCAGCATAAGCTGTACCTGTGAGCTGTGAGAGCATCTCGCACACCTTTACGGGGTAGCCTGCGAGCTGAGGGCTTCTTCCGAAGGGAGTTGTCTGTGTTACCTGACCGGGGAGAGTGGTGGGAGCCATCTGTCCGCCTGTCATGCCGTAGATCGTGTTATTGATGAAGATAACAACGATGTTCTCGCCTCTTGTTGCGGAGTGAACTGTCTCAGCAGTACCGATGGCAGCAAGGTCTCCGTCGCCCTGATATGTGAATACGAACTTGTCGGGATTTGTGCGCTTAACGCCTGTTGCAACAGCCGGAGCACGTCCGTGAGCAGCCTCGATCATATCGCAGTTGAAGTAATCGTAAGCCATTACTGAGCAGCCAACAGGACATACGCCGATAGTATTGCCCTCGATGCCCATTTCGTCGATGACCTCGGCGAGTATGCGGTGAACGATACCGTGTGTACAGCCGGGGCAGTAATGTGTAGGCACATCAATGAGTGCATGGGGTCTTTCAAATACAACTGACATCAGAGTGTACCTCCTATTCTCTTTATCTCTGCAAGAACCTCAGCAGGTGTCGGGATAACGCCGCCTGTTCTTCCGAAGAACTCAACAGGCTTTGAGCAGTTGATAGCGAGCTTTATGTCGTCTACCATCTGTCCCATTGACATCTCCACGCTGAGGAGAGCCTTTGCGTTCTTTGCAGCCTCGTTTATCTCCTTTACAGGGAAAGGCCACAGTGTCTTGGGACGGAACAGACCTGCCTTGATGCCCTGCTCTCTTGCAGTGTTTACGGCAGACTTTACGACTCTTGCAGTAGCACCGAATGCACAGAGAAGGATGTCGCAGTCCTCAGTGAGGTAAAGTTCAGCCTCTGTCTCGGTCTCCTTGATTATCTCGTATCTCTTGTAGCGGTCGATGATTGACCTTTCAAGCTCATCGGGCTGGAGATAGAGTGAATTGATGATGTGGTGATCTCTTGCGTTGTTGTGGCCGTTTGCAGCCCATCCGCTCTTATCGTAAGCATCGGGGTTGATCTCGGGGAAGGAAACAGGCTCCATCATCTGACCGAGAAGTCCGTCTGCGAGGATCATTGCAGGCATACGGTACTTGTCAGCGCGGTCGAAAGCCTTGACAACGTAGTCAACCATTTCCTGAACGGAAGCAGGAGCGTATACGAGAAGCTGGAAGTCACCGTGGCCGAGAGCCTTTGTAGCCTGCCAGTAGTCAGCCTGTGAGGGCTGGATGCCACCGAGACCGGGGCCGCCTCTCTCAACGTTGATGATAACAGCAGGAAGATCTGAACCTGCGATGTATGATACGCCCTCGCTTTTGAGTGAGATTCCGGGTGAAGAGGATGAAGTCATTGCTCTTACACCTGTGGAAGCAGCACCGAGAACCATATTGATAGCAGCGATCTCAGACTCAGCCTGAAGGAATACGCCGCCTGCCTTATGCATACGCTTTGCCATATAAGCGGCAAGCTCAGTCTGGGGAGTGATCGGGTAGCCGAAGAAGCACTTGCAGCCTGCTCTGATAGCAGCCTCAGCGAGAGCCTCGTTACCCTTCATAAGATTTCTTTCCAAAGCTTAACAGCTCCTTTCAATAACTTTCAGTTTACTTTTCGATAACGATTGCACAGTCAGGGCACATAGTAGCGCACATTGCGCAGCTTATGCAAGCCTCCTGATCGGTACACTCAGCGTAGAAATATCCCTTCTTGTTGCGCTTTTCCTTCTGGAGAGCCACTATCTTCTTGGGACAGGCAGCGGTACAGAGTCCGCATCCCTTGCAGCGCTCGGTAATAACCGTCATTTTCGCCATTCTTTTCACTCCCTTCGCAAAGCTGAATATTGTAAGCGGTGTAACCGCATTTCTGTGTTATTTATCCCATACGGGCTTAACGTAGACCTTTACAGGCATCATGCCTTCTCTTGCCTCAGAGCCGCAAAGCTCCTCGGGGAAAGTCGTAAACGCAAGCGGAAGTCCTGTCCTTGCGGCGACCTCCTCAGCAAATCCGCGTGACCGCTCCACTATCTCCATAGTTGTCTCGCAGCCGAGATTTGTGTTGTTGACAACAGCGGTGTGCTTCATGCGTGAAGCCGTCTCTATCTCGTACATCAGCGTTACAGCCTCATCAGCAGTAGAGGTGAGCGTGCGCCGCTGATTGATGACATAGAGCATATCTATTTCGTCAGCGAAGTTTTCAAGCACTGCTTCGGCATATCTTCCGAGAGCGGTAGCACCTGCGTCGTCGCCGCCGACATCAATGATGAGGCAATCCTCATTTATTGCGAGCTGCTCCACATCGAACTGTATCGACGGAACATCGAGATTCGAGTCGGCAAAATCAGGAGCAATGAGCTTGATTCCGATTTTCTCGAACAGCTCCCTGAAATCGGCACTACGCAAGCACGGGTTGACAAGGTCGAGGTCTACGACTGCGACCTTCCTGCCCTCTTTGGCTGCCTGCATGGCAAGATTGACAGAGAGATTGGTTTTGCCGCTTCCGTAGTGACCTGTTATGATTGTTATTTTTTTCATACTGTTCCTCATTTAGGCTTAAAAAATCCTGCAAATTTAATTATACCACTTTATAATATTAATTGCAAGTCTTTTTTCCGTGATAATATCCTGCGGTCATGCGTATCCGCTCGCCGCAAAAGAAAAAAGCTCCCTGACGGGAGCTTTTTTAAGATTATTCCTCAGTATTCTTCTCGATGTAGTTAACGATGTCGTTTACTGTCTTGATCTCCTCGACAGCCTCATCGGGAATTGAAAGGTCATACTCATCCTCGATAGTCTGGATAAGGTCTACGATGTCGAGAGAATCTGCACCGAGATCCTCCTGGATGTTAGCCTCGGATGTAACGGCATCCTCTTCAACGCCGAGCTGTTCTACGATGATCTCCTTGATCTTATCAAATACCATATCTTTTTCCTCCGTTTCTTTTATTTAAGCCCTCCTGCACCTGCATGAGAACAGAAAAACGGTGTCACTCTGTGAACTCTCCGATTTTTCTAAACTTAGTATAACGTTCTTTCAGTAAAACGTCAATATCTTTTTTACATTTTTCAGGAATTTTATGTAACAAATATTCCTTGATATTTTCTGAAATTTTGTCTAAATCGTTATGTGCTCCGCCGAGAGGCTCCTCAATGATGGTTTCTGCGACCCCGAGACGCACCATATCCTCAGCCGTTATCTTCATTATATTGCAGGCTTCTTCCTCGCGTTCAGCATCCTTCCAGAGAATGCTCGCAAAGCCGCGCGGTGATATTACCGAATACTGTGCGTTCTCAAGCATGGCAAGCTCATCGCACACGCCGAGTGCAAGAGCTCCTCCGCTTCCGCCCTCACCGAGCACTATGGAGATTATCGGAGTGCGCAAGGTCATGAACTCTGCGATATTGCGGGCAATAGCCTCGCCCTGTCCTCTTTCCTCCGCAGCAACTCCGGCATACGCGCCGGGAGTGTCTATGAAGCATATAACAGGTCTGTGAAACTTCTCCGCCTGTCTTGCGAGACGCAGAGCCTTTCTGTATCCCTCGGGAAGCGGCATTGCAAAGTTGCACGCCTTGTTCTCGTCGATGTCTCTGCCCTTGACCTGTGCAATGACAGTCACGGGAGTACCGTCGAGCGAGGCGATACCTCCGATAACAGCCTTGTCATCACCGAAGGAGCGGTCGCCGTGCATCTCATAGAAATCGCTGAATATCAGCGGTATATAGTCGTTTATGGTAGGTCTGCCCTTTGTATGGACAAGCTTCAGGCGTTCCCACGCAGTCTTTTTTTCGTCCATCCGTCAGCTCTCCTTTCCACTACAGCCGTGGAGCGCGAGAATGTGTCCGAGAGTAGCTCTCATGCGCTTTCTCTCGACTATCATATCCACGAAGCCCTTTTCCTGCATAAATTCGGCAAGCTGGAAGTCCTCGGGAAGTCTCTGCTTCATTGTGCTCTCGATGACACGTCTGCCTGCGAAGCCTATAAGCACCTTCGGTTCGGCGATGATGATGTCTCCGAGTGAAGCAAAGCTCGCTGTAACGCCGCCCGTTGTCGGATCGGTGAGGACTGTTATGTACAGTCCGCCCTTGTCGCTGTGGAGCTTTACTGCTCCCGATGTCTTTGCCATCTGCATGAGTGAGACTATGCCCTCCTGCATACGCGCGCCGCCCGAAGCGGTAAAGAGTATGACAGGCAGTCCCTTTTCGGAAGCATACTCAAAAAGGCGTGTTATCTTCTCGCCTACGACGCTTCCCATTGAAGCCATCATGTAATGTGAATCCATTACGCCTATCGCAGCTTCTATGCCCTTGATAGTGGCTGTACCCGTTACAACAGCGTCATTGAGTCCCGTTGCACTGCGAAGCTCCTGCTGCTTTTCCTGATAATCGGGAAATTCGATGGGATCGCCGCTTTTCATCTCAGGATCAAGCTCGGAAAAGCTGTCCTTGTCAACGGTTATGGCTATTCTCTCAGCAGCAGAAAGTCTGCCGTGATAATTACAGTTGGGACATACCCTGTAAAGCTCCTCGTACTTGTCAACAGGGACAGAGCTCTGACATCTCGGACATTTGAAAGAGGGCTTTTCGTCCTCGTCGCTGCCGTTGAAGCGGAGCTTAACAACATTGAAAAAATCGTCAAACATCTGTTATGACACTCCTTATTTCTTGCTTTTGTCCATAAACCTGTTGAGGAAGCCTATATCATAGCTTCCGTTCAGAAATTCAGGCTGTTTGATGATCTCGAGCTGGAAGTCGATATTGGTATCGACTCCGTCAACTATGAACTCCGACAGTGCCCAGCGCATCTTGCGGATAGCGTCGTCGCGGTCGGAACCGTGAGCAATGAGCTTGCTTATCATCGAATCATAGTACGGCGTGATCGTGTAGCCCTGATATACCGCACCGTCTATACGTATGCCGGGACCTCCCGGAACATACAGCGCGTTGATCGTGCCGGGTGACGGACGGAAGTTCAGACTCGGATTTTCCGCATTGATACGGCACTCTATAGCGTGACCGCGCATCACGATGTCATTCTGCGTGACACGAAGCGGTATTCCCTCTGCTATCTCGATCTGTGCCTTTACAAGGTCAAAGCCCGTGACCTCCTCGGTTATCGGATGCTCGACCTGTATACGCGTGTTCATCTCCATGAAGTAGAAATCGCGGTTCTCATCAACGAGAAACTCGATAGTTCCTGCGTTGTAGTAGCCGCACTGTCTTGCGGCTGTCAGAGCCGTCTCGCCCATCTTTTTGCGAAGCTCGCTGTCAACGATAGGGCTCGGGCACTCCTCAAGCACCTTCTGATTGCGCCTCTGCATCGAGCAGTCACGCTCGCAGAGGTAGATATAGTGTCCCTGCCTGTCGGCTATCATCTGTATCTCGACATGATGGGGGTTGATGAGAAATTTCTCGATATATACGGTATCATCACCGAAGAAGCTCAGTGCCTCCTGACGGGCTGCCGTCATCTGTGCTTCAAGCTCCTTGGGAGAATCCACGCGGCGGATACCGCGTCCTCCGCCTCCTGCGGAAGCCTTCACAAGCACGGGATATCCGCACTCCTCGGCTATCTTCTTCGCTTCTGCGAAGCTCTTTACTGCTCCCTTTGAGCCGGGGATGACGGGAACTCCCGCCGCTGCCATTGTCTCCTTTGCGGCAGCCTTGTCACCGAGCAGCTCTATCGCCTTATAAGAAGGTCCGATAAAGGTTATCCCGTTTTCCTCGCATAGCTTTGCAAACTCCGCATTTTCTGAAAGGAAGCCGAATCCCGGATGGATGGCATCTGCGCCGACATTCTTTGCCGCCTGAATGATCGCATCCATATTGAGGTAGCTGTCCTTGGTGGCAGGAGGGCCGATGCAGACCGACTCGTCAGCTATCTGGGCATGGAGCGAAGTCCTGTCCGCAGTGGAATATACCGTAACGCAGCGAATGCCGAGCTCGCGGCAGGCTCTGATGATACGAACTGCAATCTCGCCTCTGTTGGCGATAAGTATTTTCCTGAACATTTATAATGTATCTCCTTTGTGAACTGCGCCTCAGCGCACCGCTTATTCGTTCTTGTCGCCGTCTGTTACAACGAAGGTTATCTCGCAGGATACAGCCTTTTCTCCCCCGACAGAGGCAAGTGCCTTGCCTGTTCCTATCGGACCTCTCTGTCTGATGATCTCGACTTCAAGGTCAAGCACGTCGCCGGGAACTACCTGTCTGCGGAACTTCGCCTTGTCTATGCCGCCGAACAGACCTATCTTGCCCTTGAATTCGGGCTTTGAGAGCATACATACAGCTCCTGCCTGTGCAAGCATCTCGACCATGAGCACACCGGGAGTCACGGGGTAATCCGGAAAATGCCCCCTGAACCAGAAATCATCCTCCTTGATGTACTTGCGTGCGTGAACCTTCACGCCGACCTCCATATCCACGATCTCATCAATGAGAAGGAACGGATCGCGGTGGGGTATGATCTCCATTATCTGTTCTTTATTCATAAGTATATCAGCCATAGTTATTCTCCTCAGCTATGTTGTTTTCGTTTATGTCACTGTCCCTGAGATAGCCTCCGCCCTCTGTCTGATAGCGTGTGCGGTACTTGTCGTAGGGATTTTCCCTGCGTTCGCTCTCAAGGTCATCGGATCTGCTTCCGTCCTCGAATTCATCCATATCGCCTTCCTCGGCGTACTCCTCGTCGCGTATGAACGAGAGATGCAGCTCCGCGAAGGACGGATAGCCTACCTCGTCCTTTATCTCGTTATCGGTATCGTTCATCTTCTTTGCAAAAAATGTGTTCCCGATGATGAGCACGGCAAACGCATAGTTTGTCGGTATCGGAAGAAGGCTCAGTATCAGCATCAGTTTCCAGTTGTATATCTTCCTGATAAAGATGAAATATAACAGTGCCGCCGCATACAGCACGGCAGGCAGATACGTCAGGATGATGTTTCCTCCGGTAGATGACAGGAATAATCCTTTTCCGCCTGTGAGCCTGAATACAAGCGACGTGTAGTCACTGAGCGCAGTAGGTATCGCAACAGCAAACATGATGATGTTCAATGTCAGTATCTTCCACAGGTCACGCATAAAGTGCTGACGCCTGACCTGCATATCGTACATGTGCTGGTTGAATCTCTTCGCCTCGTCATACATCTCTGCGGAGAGCACGTTGAAGCTCGCCGACTGTATATCGAGCGGAGTGATATATTTCAGGTCCTGTATCGTCATAACATTTCTCCGTCATCGCCGCGCATGTGCTTTGTGCGTTCCCTGATGCTGTCATAGGTCATGTCGTGGACGCTCTTTGCGTCACTGCCAAGAGTAGTTACGGCAAGCCGCACAAACGCAGGATAGCCGGCTTCCTCTGAGAACATACTCTCCCTCTTCACATAAAGGGATCCCACTATCAGATTTACTATTATTATGAACCAGCACGGCAGCGTTGTCAGCAGCAGCGGTGACGAACACAGAAACATCGTCAGAGGCTCGCGGTGAAACCTGAATATGATGTAATAGCCAAAAAATCCGATATACGCAAGAAGTCCGATGATGAGTGCTGCTACTCTCGCAGCCGATGCTATATTCTCATACTGTCCAAGTTTTACCAGAGAAGTATCCTCAACCGTTTTGAGTATAAGATAGAGAGCCGCAAAAATTGCACTCAGCGGTATCTGTATTACGAGCCATATCCCTGTCGCCAGTGTCATGCGCCTGCGCTTTGCATTGTTTGTGACAGCGTCCATATTGTAGCGGCGCGACTCCTCAAGCATTTCAGGTGTCGTAACATTGATACTGCCCTTGTCGATAATGTCCTGCGTGATATATTTCAGCTCTGACAGCTTCATTACTTTATTATCATTATGGGCTGGTCAAACTCGACAGGCTGACCGTCAGTAACGAGAATGCGCTCCACAACGCCGTCGAACTCGGACTGCACCTCGTTCATCAGCTTCATTGACTCGATTATCATAATGACATCGCCCTTCTTCACCTTGTCGCCTATCTTGACGAACGGCGGCTTGTCGGGCGAAGGTGAGCGGAAGTATGTGCCGACGATAGGCGACTTCACAATGTTGCCGCCCGTCTCCTCATTCGCAGGAGCAGGTTCCGCCTTCGGTGCGGCTGCCGGAACGGCTGAAGCTGCGGAAAGAGGCGCAGGAAAGCATTTTCTGCCCTTCAGCGTAAGAGTCCTTCCTCCGTCTGTAATGGTTATCTCAGAAAGCTCCTTGTCGTTGATTATATCTGCAAGGCTGCTTATCATATCAAGATCAGTCATACCAAAGATCTCATTCATCTTCGTGTTCTCCTTAGTCTGTAACTTTTTTGAAGCAGAGTGTAGCGTTATGTCCGCCGAATCCAAGCGAATTTGACAGAGCTGCACGCACCTCCTGCCTGATATTGCCGTTTACGCAGTAATCGAGGTCACATTCCTCATCGGGCACCTTGTATCCTACGGTCGCGTGGATGAGTCCCTCCTCGATAGTCTTGGCACATACGATAGCTTCTATACCGCCTGCCGCTCCGAGAAGATGACCTGTCATAGACTTGGTGGAGCTTATCTTCACCTTGTATGCGTCATCGCCGAATGCCAGCTTTACAGCGGCTGTCTCATATTTATCATTCAGACCTGTGGACGTGCCGTGAGCGTTGATATAATCAACATCACACGGACGGAGACCTGCCTCCTGCATTGCAAGTGACATACCCATTCCTGCCGCTTCACCCGTAGGCATGGGCGAGGTCATGTGGTAGCCGTCACAGGTAGCACCGTAGCCTGCCAGCTCTGCATATATCTTTGCTCCGCGAGCCTTTGCGTGTTCGTACTCCTCAAGGATGATGATGCCGCTTCCCTCACCGAGGACAAAGCCGTTTCTCTCCTTGTCGAAGGGTATCGAAGCGCGTGAAAGGTCATCGCTTTTTGTGAGAGCCTTCATATTGGCAAATCCGCCGTATGTGAACTCCACGCTTGTACTCTCGGTACCTCCTGCGATCGCCGCGTCAAGGTAGCCGTCCTTTATCTTGCGGAACGCCTCCCCGATAGCGTGAGAAGCTGATGCACAGGCTGTTGTGACATCGTAGTTCGCGCCGCGGAAGCCGGTTTTCATCGAGATGGTACCTGCCGCCATATTGCTTATCATCATCGGGATATAGAACGCCGAGATGCGTCCCGGTCCTTTTTCGAGGTACTTTTCGTGCTCTGAAAGGGTGAGGTCGATGCCTCCTATACCCGAGCCGACAATAACGCCTGCTCTGTACGGGTCTATGTCGGAAAAATCAGTACCCGCATCCGTGATCGCCTCATGTGCTGCCACAACAGCATATTTGGTGAAGCGGTCCATACGCTTGGCTTCCTTCTTGTCGAAGCAGCCGGGAACGTCATAGTAGTCCTCCTCGTTAAAGTCACGGACAATACCTGCTATCTTTACGCCTGTGCGCTCGGTATCGAATTTATCAACAAAGGAGAAGCCTATCTTGTTTGCCTTGATGCCCTCCCAGAATTTATCAACGCCTGTTCCGAGGGGAGTCACAGCTCCCAGACCGGTTATTACAACTCTTCTGCTCATATCTTTTCCTTTCGTCAATGCTGTATATAATGCCGTGTTTTGTCTTACATCATAAGTCCGCCGGAGATCTCGATCACCTGTCCCGTGATATAGCTTGCATCCTTTGATACGAGGAACGATACCACCGAGGCAATTTCCTCAGGCTCGCCATAGCGTTTGAGAGCGACTGCATCGATCATTTCCGCCTTGAGTTCATCAGGAAGCACATCTGTCATGGGCGTGCGGATAAGTCCGGGAGCGACCGCGTTGCAGGTGATACCGCGCTTGCCGTATTCCTTTGCAACGGACTTTGTCATGCCGATTATTGCCGCCTTGGAAGCGGAATAGTTGACCTGACCGGGATTTCCGTAGAGTCCCGCAACAGACGAAACGTTTACGATGCTTCCGCTTTTCTGTCTGCCCATAACGCCGCAGACGAGCTTCATCATGTTGTATACGCTCTTCTGATTGACTGCAATGACTGCATCATAGGCATCCTCAGTCATTCTGGCAAGAAGGGTATCCTTGGTGATACCTGCGTTGTTCACGAGTGCGTCTATTGTTCCGAAATCAGCCTTTACCTTCCCGACCATAGCCTCACAGTCGGCATATTTCGATACGTCTGCTGCACAGCACTCAGCCTTTACACCGAAGGCGCGGCACTCCTCAGCGACCGCAAGAGCCTTTTCCCTGTCGCTGTCGCTCGGATAATGATTGATAACTACGTCAAAGCCGTCCTTTGCGAGCCTTCTTGCAATGCAGGCTCCTATGCCCTGTGAAGCACCTGTGATTATCGCTGTTGCCATATATGTTCCTCCCGAAATGATTTGTGTTGGTGTGTTTCGCGTAACGCCGCAGCGTTTTCAATTATATTGTAACATCCTCACGCCGAAGCTTCAACGGAGAGATGTAATTTTGCCTGTTACAAATGTAATTAATGTATCCTCAATAACCGCCGACCAGCGGTTATTGCCCCGAACTATGTTCGGGGAGCGCAAATTCTTTATAATTCGGAGAATTTGCGCGTCATATTTATTGATGTCAGGCTCATTTTGTCCTGAAGGACAAAACAAAGTGCAGGAAAAAATATCAATATCAGTCTTTTTTTCTGCACTTTGACAACTAAGAATTGGCTTTTGAATACTATATAGCCAATTCTTAGTTGTTGAGCAGACATTAATTACTTTGCGAGGAGCTTCTCTGCTCCTGCCATTATTTCCTCAACTATCTCGCTGCACGGCTTTATCTCGTTGACCATTCCTGCTATAGCTCCGCAGAGGAACGAGCCCTCGTCCACATTTCCGTCAACGACTGCCTTGCGGAGCGAGCCGAGAGTTATCTGCTCGAACTCCTCTGGTGAAAGGCTTCCGTCACGTTCGCCGTTTGCGAGCTTCTTTGAGAACTTCGTCTTTATGTTGCGGCAGGGATGTCCCGTATATCTGCCTGTGACAACGCTGTCGGTGTCCTTGGCTTTTATGACGAGCTCCTTGAATGTGGGATGTATCTGACATTCCTCCGAAGCGAGGAAGCGTGTGCCTATCTGTACGCCCTCAGCTCCGAGCATGAATGCCGCCGCCATGCCTCTGCCGTCGGCAATGCCGCCTGCCGCGATGACCGGTATCTCCAGTGCATCGACCACCTGCGGAACAAGGCACATCGTTGTATTCTCACCGATATGGCCGCCCGATTCGGTGCCCTCAGCTACTACCGCATCTGCACCTGCGCGCTCCATGCGCTTTGCAAGAGCAACTGACGGAACGACAGGGATGACCTTTATGCCGGCTTCCTTCCATGTGGGAATGTACTTGCCGGGATTGCCTGCGCCCGTAGTTACGACCTTCACGCCCTCGTCTATGCAGAGCTGAGCGAGGTCGTCGGCATTCGGGCTCATGAGCATAATATTTACGCCGAACGGCTTATCTGTCTTTTCCTTGCATTTGCGTATCTGGTCGCGGAGATAGTCTATCGGAGCACTTCCGCCTGCGATAAGTCCTATACCGCCTGCATTCGATACTGCGGAGGCGAGAGTATGCTCAGCCACCCAAGCCATACCGCCCTGTATTATGGGGTACTTACAGCCTAAAAGCTCGGTAATTCTTGTTTTCATTTTCTTTCTCCTTAATCAGTATTCAAAGATGGCGGCTGCATAGGTCAGACCTGCTCCGAAGCCTACGAGAGCCAGCTTCTGTCCGCGCTTTATCAATCCCTTTCCGACTGCTTCACACAATGCAAGCGGGATAGAAACGCTTGAGGTGTTTCCGTAATGGTCGAGTGTGACGATGAACTTCTCCATAGGAGCTCCGAGATTCTTTGCCGCCGTCTCGATTATTCGTATATTCGCCTGATGCGGCACGAACCAGTCAATATCCTCAGCGGATATCCCTGCCTTGTCGGCAGCAAGGTTGAACGCCTTCGGCAGAGCCTTTGTAGCGAATTTATAGACCTCTTTGCCGTCCTGATACAGCTTGTGGAGACGTTTCTCGGAGAAACCGTCGTCATAGCCGCTCTCCACCTTTACCTCCTCGGCAACTCCGACGCTTCTTGCGTAGAGGAGAGGTGCTCCGCTGCCGTCTGCTCCGAGTGCGGAAGCGAACGGCTTGTCGCTGCGTTCTATGACTGCCGCTGCTGAGCCGTCACCGAACAGTATGCATGATGACCTGTCACCGAAATCGAGAAAGCGTGAAAGAGCTTCGGAAGCGACTACGAGCACATATTTCATGCTTTCATCCGTTTCAAGGAAACGTCTTGCGGTATCGAGTGCGTAAACGAAGCCCGAGCAGGCTGCATTCACGTCAAATGCTGCCGCATTGACCGCGCCTGCTGCGTTCTGCACGAGGCACGCAACTGACGGGGTATGGAAGTCATTGGTAGCCGTTGCCGCAATGACAAGACCGATGTCCTCAGGAGCTATCCCTGCTTCAGCAATGGCTTTTTTTGCAGCCTCTGCTCCCATATACCATACAGGCTCCCAGCCTGCCATACGTCTCTCAGCAATGCCTGTGCGTGTTTTTATCCACTCATCGCTGGTCTCAACAAACTTTGTGAAATCGTCATTTGTAAGTCTTTGCTCAGGGAGATAGCTGCCCATTCCCAAAATCTTTATGCCCATACGATGTCTCCTTTTAATTTGATGAGCTTATAGAAAAGCACTATCGTGTCAGCAGGGCTTCTGCTGCGGGCGCACTGCCCAACAGCGCGATCTGCGGACTCTTGCATTTTTTTCTGATATATGATATATTATATCTATGCCGCTGTGCGGACATACTCATAGCAATATACAATATATATTATAAATCATTTCCGAGATTTTTTCAACGATATTTTAATCCTTTGCTTCAACGGAAAGGATATATCGTCATTTTTCACAAATACTGCTTGTTATAATCAGCAAAAATCAACAGAAAGGAATTTACAGACTATGATAATTTCGCTGTTTTCAGGACAGGGTTCCCAGTACCCAAACATGGGAAATGATATACTGACGGCTTACCCCCACACAGGGGAGCTGTACGACACCGCTTCCGACATACTCGGACGCGATATGCGCAAGATCTGCTTCGAGAGCACTCCCGAGGAGCTTGCTCTGACCATCAACGCCCAGCCTGCTGTACTGCTCACCTCGCTCGTGTGCTTCTCCGCAGCCATTACCCGTGTTCAGAAAGAAGCAATCCCGTTCAGATATGACGGCGTGGCAGGTCACTCGCTCGGCGAATACGCTGCCCTTGCAGTCTCGGGCATAGTATCGACAGAGGACGTTTTCCGCCTGATAAAGGCTCGTTCCGAGGCTATGGACGAAGCTGCACGCGCAAACAAGGGCGCAATGGCAGCAGTAATGAAGCTGTCGCCCGAGAAGATCGAGGAGGTCTGCTCAAAGGCAAAGAATTATGTAGTGCCCGTAAACTACAACTCGCCCATGCAGACAGTCATCGCAGGTACTCCCGAGGGCATTGACGAGGTGACCGAAGTATTCGCTGAAATGAAAGCAAAGGTCGTAAAGCTCAAGGTTGCGGGTGCTTTCCACTCAAAGCTGATGCAGACCGCTGCTGACAGCTTCTATGAAGCAGCAAAGAAGATCACATTCAAAGCACCGCAGGTAAAGTACTATTCCAACGTGACAGGCGGCGAACTTACCGATTTCAGCGATATGCCGTCACTCCTTGCAAAGCATATCGTATCGCCTGTACGCTTCAGCTCAGAGCTTGCCGCCATGCAGGCTGACGGAGCCGACACCTTCGTTGAGTTCGGGCCCGGAAAGACACTGACAGGACTGGTCAGAAAGACTCTCTCCGATGTCAGGGCTTACAATATCGAAAACCTCGAAACGCTCGAAAAAGCAGAGGAAATATATGGATAAATACGGACTTATCGGGCATCCGCTCGGACACTCGATGTCGCCGCTGATACACAGTAAGCTGTTTGCACTCAGCGGTATTCCCGACAGCAGCTACGAGCTTATCGACATTGCTCCCGAGGAGCTTTCGCAGCACATTGACAAGCTGAAAGAGCTGAAGGGCTTCAATATCACCATTCCCCATAAAACAGCCATTATCCCCTTTCTGAACGAGCTGAGTGAGAGTGCCGCACGATACGGCTCCGTGAACTGCGTTTCCAACAGCGGCGGCAGGCTTATCGGCTACAATACTGACTGTGACGGCTTTCTGCACTCGGCGGAACTGCTCCCCCTCGGCGGCAAAGTGCTTCTTGCCGGCTGCGGCGGTGTCGGCAGGATGATAGCCGTTGAAGCCGCCATGCACGGAGCTGAGCTCACCATTGCAGTGCTTCCGCGCAGTATCAGAAAAGCTCAGCTTGTCATGGCTGAGGTGCTCAGAGGGTGCAGTACTGCAAATGTACGTATCTGCCTTATCGACGAGGTCATGGACAGCTTTGACCTGCTAATAAATGCAACTCCCGCAGGAATGTATCCCAATACCGAATGCTGTCCTGTCTCAGATGAGCTGATAGCGAACTGCCTCAGCTTCTTTGATGTCATATACAACCCGACCGAGACGCTGCTTATGAAAAAAGCTCGCGCTCTCGGACGCACTGCCGTCGGAGGAGCTTCAATGCTCGTCCATCAGGCGGTAAAGGCTCACGAATACTGGTACGGCGGAGAATTCAGCCACGAGGACATATCGGAGATAATCCTCAGCGTTGAAGCAGAAGTGGACAGGATGAACGGATGATGCAGGCAGGCTGTCTGCGGAAAAGGAGAAGATCATGACTGTATTTCTTTGCGGATTCATGGGCTGCGGCAAAACGACCGCAGGCAGGCTCGCAGCGAAAAAGCTCGGCTGCAGCTTCTGCGACACCGACGATCTCATAGTTGAAAGCCAGAAAATGTCTGTTCCCGAGATATTTGCCGCTAAGGGCGAAGCATATTTCCGTCAGGTCGAGGCGGACATCGTAAAGGTGCTGTGCGGCAGAACGGCTGTTGTCGCCTGCGGAGGCGGAGCAATGCTCAATCCCGATACCGCAGCGGCTGCCTCCGAAGCAGGTGCGGTAATATTCCTCGACACCGACTTCGAGACCTGCTATGAGCGTATCCGCAGCGATAAAAACCGTCCTATAGCGGCTTCGTCAACAAAGGAGGAGCTTCTGGAGCGCTTCAATGCGCGCCGTGCTGTCTACCTTTCACATTCCAACATACAGATACAATGCGGCGGAAGTCCGATAGAGACCGCCGATATGATTGTCGGATCAGTCAGAAATTTCCGATAGAAAGGCGGTCTGAAAATGAAGATATATAATGCAAAGATATATACCATGGATGAATGCGGCATAATCGAAAACGGCTGGATAGAGCTGTCTGACGGCAGTATAAAAGCTCTCGGCAGCGGTGCTCCCGATTCTGTCGGAGCAGATGACATCGACGCGCAGGGCGGTACTCTCCTCCCCGGCTTCATCGATGCGCACACACATCTCGGCATCATCGAGGACGGACTCGACTTTGAGGGCGACGACTGCAACGAGACAACTGATCCCTTTACGCCGCAGATGCGCGCTATCGACGGCATCAATCCTTTCGACCGCTGCTTCACCGAAGCCCGTATGCGCGGCATCACAGCGGCAGCCGTCAGCCCCGGCAGCGGCAACGCCTGCGGCGGCGAGATATGCGTGATAAAGACCGCAGGCAGACGTGTTGACGATATGCTCATAGTAAATGCAGGCATAAAATTCGCGCTCGGCGAAAATCCCAAGCGCGTATACAACGACAAGGACAGCACTCCCGTAACTCGCATGGCTACGGCTGCGCTGATACGCGAGGGGCTCAGCAAAGCACGCCGCTACGCTCACAGCATAGACAGCTACTACTCCGATACCGAGAACTCAGATCCGCCCGAATTTGATGCAAAATGTGAGGCTCTCCTGCCTCTGCTCGACCGCAAGCAGAAAGCCTTCTTCCACTGCCACCGTGCTGACGATATATGCACGGCAATGAGACTGGCATCGGAATTCTCGCTCGATACGGTCATTATCCACGGCACCGAGGGATATCAGATAGCCGACATCATAGCCGAGGAGAAAATCCCCGTGATATGCGGTCCGATCATCTGTGACCGCTGCAAACCCGAAATGCGCGGACAGGAGCTGAAGAACGCCGCAGCTCTCGCGGAGAACGGCGTAAACGTCGCTATATGCACAGACCACACCGTTATCCCGATACAATACCTGCCCATCTCGGCACAGGCAGCCGTCAAGGGCGGACTCGACAGTATGACAGCTCTGCGCGCCCTGACAACAGCTCCTGCCGAAATTCTCGGCGCGGAGAACATCGGCAGTCTGACCGAAGGCAAGGATGCCGACCTCCAGCTCTATCGCAAGGGCGACGATCCGCTCAGTCTTATGTCAGAGCCTGTGCTTGTAATGATAAACGGTGAAACGATACGCAGAGAGGTATGATATGAAGCGTCTGTTCTCTATTACTGCTGCCGCAGTTATCGCAGCAGGTGCAGCTCCTGCAGCTGCCAGTGCAGCTGATGCTGCCGAAGCAAAAACCGCTGTCGTGAGCGGTGTGACCTACACCTACACTGTCGGAGATACCGCATCATCGGGCATTACCATAACGAAAGCCTCCCCTGCTGAGGGAAAGCTCGTCCTGCCCGAAGCTATCGGCGGTCAGACCGTCACAGGCATAGGAGACAAGGCTTTTCTCGGACAGACAGGACTGAAAGAGGTCACTCTTCCGAGCGGACTCAGAACTATCGGCAGTTCGGCGTTTTCAGCCTGTATTTCCATAACGCATCTTGATATTCCGGACTCTGTCCAGCTCATAAAGGAAAAAGCATTCATGAGCTGCTACGCCCTTACTGATGTATCTATCGGCAAAGGCGTGAAGGAGCTCCCCGATGACTGCTTCTTCTCGTGTACGTCGCTCGCAGGAGCAAAGCTTCCTGACGGACTGCAGAAAATCGGCAATGAAGCGTTCTTCGGCTGTCCCGTGCTCGACACGTTCATTCCTGCTTCCGTCAAGGAAATAGGCACGAACGCCCTCGGCTACCGTACCGACGCACATTCAGCAATGTCGGTACAGGTAAACGGCTTCATCGTGAACGGCGCAAAAGGAAGCTCCGCTGAGACCTACGCTGCCGAAAACGGGTTGGATTTCCTCGATCCCGACAACTGCCTCATCGGAGACATCAACAACGATAATATGATAGACGCCAAGGATGCGTCAGCGATACTCGCCGAATATGCCCGTGCCTCGACAGGAGCAGAAACAAGCTTTTCTCCGTGGCAGAAAAAGATCGGCGATATAAAGTCTGACGGTATCATTGATGCAAACGATGCCTCAAGGGTGCTTATGGAGTACGCCCGTCTCTCCACGCTTCCCGATTCTTCACTTTAATGTGGCACGAATAAACATATTTATACTATATTTTCGTATAATTTTTCTATATCAGTTTTATCCGCTCAGGTATTGACAGAACAGCAAAAAATTGGTATGATTAAAGTTAATAATTCATTGCTTAATTTATAAGGAGGAGGAAACATTATGCTGACCGACATGAACAGCAAATTCCAGAAGGAGGGGCTGACCTTCGATGACGTATTGCTCATCCCCGCAAAATCAGACGTTACCCCCAATATGATACAGCTCAGCTCAAAGCTCACCAAGACCATCACTCTCAACACGCCTATCATGACTGCCGCTATGGACACCGTTACTGACTCGCGCATGGCTATCGCTATCGCCCGTGAAGGCGGTATCGGAATCATCCACAAGAATATGTCCATTGAACAGCAGGCAGAGGAAGTGGACAAGGTTAAGCGTTCTGAAAACGGCGTTATCGTTGATCCGTTCTCGCTCACCGAGGATCACATCGTTGCTGATGCGGACGAGCTTATGGGCAAGTTCCGTATATCAGGCGTTCCGATAGTTGACGGCAAGGGCAAGCTGGTCGGCATAATAACAAACCGCGATATGCGCTTCCTCACCGATTTCAACGCCAAGATCTCCGAGGTAATGACCAAGGACAACCTCATTACCGCTCCTGTGGGCACTACTCTCACTCAGGCGCAGGAGATCCTCCGTGCACACAAGATAGAGAAGCTCCCCATCGTTGACAGCGAGGGCTACCTCAAGGGACTTATCACCATAAAGGACATCGAGAAGTCAGTCCAGTACCCCAACTCCGCCCGTGACTCACAGGGCAGACTCCTCTGCGGAGCTGCTATCGGCGTTACAGCAAACGTGCTCGACAGAGCAAAGGCTCTTATCGAAGCTCAGGCTGATGTGCTCGTGCTTGATTCAGCTCACGGACACAGCGCAAATATCCTCAAGTGCCTGTCCATGATAAAGGAAGCATATCCCGATGTTCCCGTTATCGCAGGCAATATCGCAACAGCAGAGGCTGCTGAGGATCTTATCAAGGCAGGTGCTGACTGCATAAAGGTAGGCATAGGTCCCGGCTCTATCTGCACTACCCGTGTGGTTGCAGGTATCGGTGTTCCGCAGATCACAGCTATCTATGACGTAGCCTGTGTAGCCCAGAAGTATGGTATCCCCGTTATCGCAGACGGCGGTATCAAGTATTCGGGCGATATTGTCAAGGCTCTCGCAGCAGGTGCAAACGTAGTCATGCTCGGTTCTCTCCTTGCAGGCTGTGCGGAAGCTCCCGGCGAGACAGAGATATATCAGGGCCGCCAGTTCAAGGTATACCGCGGAATGGGAAGCCTCGGAGCTATGGCAAACGGCTCGAAGGACAGATACTTCCAGGAGGGCGCAAAGAAGCTCGTTCCCGAGGGCGTTGAGGGACGTGTACCGTTCAAGGGCCCCGTTGCTGACACAATATTCCAGCTTGTAGGCGGTATCCGTTCAGGTATGGGCTACTGCGGATGTGTCGATATACCGACACTTCACGAGAAGGCACAGTTCATACGCATTACAGGTGCAGGACTCAAGGAAAGCCATCCTCACGATATCTACATCACCAAGGAAGCCCCTAACTACTCAACACAGATATAAGGGAAGCTTCCCTTATATCCTGAATATCGCAAAAAAGGGGATGCCTGTAAAGGCATCCCCTTCGTGTTTCAGAATATATACGGCTTACCGTCGATAGTGTATACGCAGAACATTATGCCCTCGGGTATGAGCGAGGTTATCTCTGCCCAGTCGCCGTCAGCAGTGATATAGCTGTCGCCTGCGATCGTGAGCAGCTTGCGGTCGGATATCTTATTGACAATGTCATCACCGAACGCCGCTTTCATCGTTTCATCACGGTTGGCAAACATCGAATCTGCTTCAAGGTCACCGCTTTGCCGGCAGTTTGAGATGTCGAGGAAGTCAAACTTGAAATTCTCGGTAAGGGTGCCTTCGAGCTGTTCGCGGTACGTCTGAACAAACGCCTCGGGAGATTCAAACGTATCATCTCCGCAAAGGCTGTCAAGATAGCCGGGATAGTAGCAGTCGAGCACTCCCTGAACATCATTGTTGTTGAGTGCATCGAAGTATCTGTCAATGAGGTATATCTCACTGTAATCAGTACCGTTATTTCCAAGGAAGCGATTGTCAAAGCTGACCATTATCGTAATGTTCTCATCATCGGCAGGAGTGAGATCAAAATTGGTCATATATGTGCCGTGGTACTCCTCATCGGTCATGTTTTTGCGGGCATTACCGCCTCCATCGATGCGGACACCGGATGTTGAGGAGCTTTTCTTGTCTCCGCACGAAACGGCTGTTGCCATGGCTCCCGCAAGAATAGCTGCTGCCAGTACAGAAAAAATGCGCTTCATATCACCATCTCCAATTAACCAAAGGTATAATATTTACCGCCCTTGAGAGCGAAAGCTATTTCGTAGCTGCCGATAAGACGATGTTCTTCGCCGTCCTCACCCTCAGCATAGATATAGAAGCAGACCAGCTCGATTCCGTCTGAATCTTCCTTTATGAACTCATAGTAATCCATATCGAACACTTCACGAAAATATTCAAAAAGGGCTTTTTTGGCATCATCAATGGTCTCGTCCTCGTTAAGCGCAGGTGCCTCCGCCTTGATACGGGTGATCGTGTAATCTCCCGAATACTGGGAGGGGTCTCCCTCATCGCCTGCAAGTGCATTCTGCATCTGTGAGCGGAGATTATCACAGCTCAGCTCGAATGACTTTTCGATGCCGTACTTGTATTCCTCCTCAAGGAATTTGCCGTAACGTTCGATAAAGTCGGGATAGAGACTCTCTTTATATGCTTCAAGGTCATTGTTCTGGAAGCTGGAGAAATATTTGTCGAGAGCAAACATCAGCTCCTCGGGAACAGTCTCGTCATAGTAGAGCTTCACACCGTCCGAAGCGATACGGTAGCTTCCGAGGTTATACTCCTCGCTTTCCTCATCCGGCTCGATAAGCTCTCCCACAGAGAGATTCGACTTATCAGGCGCGGAAGCGGTAGTGCTTTCCGAAGCCTTCTCATCCACTGATATTTCTGTGCCCTTTCCGCAGGAAACACAGGAGAGAAGACATATTGCTGCTGAAAATGCAGCCACTATTTTCTTGTAGCTCATAAAATACACCTCATTATATCGGCATGAATTTTCCCATAGCATCAGCCCATTTCGCAGCTTCTGAATCTGCGGGAGCGTATACTGTCAGGTCGGGGAGCTCTTCAAGTCCCCAGTTCTCATATTTAAGGCCGGGATTGAGTATCTTCAGCTCTGTCATTCCCTCGCAGGCGGTAAATACTTCCTCACGGACATATCCGACATTCATCGGCAGCGTTACCGACTTCAGGCTCGCACATCCGACAAATGCACCTCTGTCGATGCCTGTCACTGCCTCGGGGATATTGACCTCCTCAAGTGATGCACAGTCCATGAATGCACCTTCGCCTATGAGTGTGACGCTCTCCGGTATCTGAACCGAAACGACATCATAATTCGCCTCAAAAGCGTAATAGCTTATCTCGGTGACGGGAACGTCCTCAACGCTGTCGGGAATGATAACAGCCTGTTCGCTTCCGACATATTTTGTTATCTTGGCTTTTCCGTCCTCAATGACGTACTCAAAGTCTGTCAGTTCCTTTACATCTCTGACGTGAACGGTCGGCTTTTCGCTGTACACATTGCCGTCCTCGTCAATGAAGGTATCGGGCTCGGTCACTGGCTCCTCCACGGCGGCAGACGAAGTCTGCTCCTGCGCGGACGAAGAAGCGTCACCGGTCTCCGCACATCCTGAGAAGAAGGCTGTGAGAGCAAGAACAGCGGACAGTAATACCATTTTCCTCATAATAATACCTCCGTATTATGAAAGCTGTATGTCAGCTTTATGCATATAGTATGAAAACGCAGGGAAACTCATATTCCGGACAGCGTTACTGCTTTGCTCTTTCCTTTGCACGCTGTGAGTTGCTGAGTATGCGCTTGCGGATACGCAGGCTCTCGGGAGTTACCTCAAGAAGCTCATCATCAGCAAGGAATTCAAGGCAGTCCTCAAGGCTGAGGATGCGGTGCGGTACGAGACGCAGAGCGTCGTCGCTTCCGCTTGCACGGGTATTTGTAAGGTGCTTTCTCTTGCACACATTTACAACGAGGTCGTCGGTCTTGGGAGAAGCTCCTACGACCATTCCCTCATATACGGGAGTACCGGCAGGGATAAAGAGCTGTCCGCGCTCCTGTGCGTTGTACAGACCGTAGGTAACAGCCTCGCCTGTCTCGAATGAAACGAGAGAGCCTGTGCTGCGGCGGTCGATGTCTCCCTTGTAGGGCTCATAGTCCTCGAATACGTGGTTCATGATTCCCTCGCCCTTGGTGTCGGTAAGGAACTCGCTCTTATAGCCGAAAAGTCCTCTTGCAGGTACAAGGAATTCGATACGCATACGGCTTCCCTGAGGATGCATGGAAACGAGCTCGCCCTTTCTGGTGCCCATTTTCTCCATTACAGAGCCTACACAGTCCTCGGGAACATCTATGACAAGTCTCTCGATAGGCTCGAGCTTCTGACCTGTCTCCTCATCTCTCTTGTAGAGTACTCGGGGAGTCGATACAGACAGCTCATAGCCCTCACGGCGCATATTCTCAACGAGAATGGAGAGGTGCATCTCGCCTCTGCCTGCAACGCGGAAGGAATCTGTGGAATCGGTCTCCTCAACGCGGAGGGAAACGTCCTTGAGAAGCTCACGGAAAAGTCTTTCACGAAGCTGGCGTGAGGTAACGAACTTGCCCTCACGGCCTGCAAACGGGCTGTCATTGACCGAGAAAGTCATCTCAACGGTCGGCTCACTTATCTTTACGAAGGGCAGCGGCTCGGGAGCTTCGGTAGCACAGATGGTATCACCGATAGTGATGCCGTCAATACCCGATATCCATACGATGTCGCCTACTGTTGCCTCCTGAACAGGAACGCGGTTGAGTCCCTGTATCTGAAGGAGAGATACTATTTTGGAGTTGTAATTCTTCTTTGAGCCTGTATAATCGCAGACAGTAACCTGCTGATTGACCTTTACGCTTCCGCGGGTAACACATCCGATACCGATACGTCCGACATACTCGTTGTAGTCGATAGAGGAAATGAGCATCTGGAGCGGCTCTTCCTCGTTGCCCTTCGGTGGCTCGATGTAGTTTACTATCGTCTCGAACAGGGGCTTGAGGTCTGTTCCTGCCTCGTACTGACTGAGTGATGCTGTACCGCTTCTGCCCGAGCAGAAGAGAAGCGGAGATTCAAGCTGTTCCTCACTTGCATCGAGGTCGAGCAGAAGCTCAAGCACCTCGTCGCCTATCTCATCGAGACGAGCGTCGGGACGGTCTATCTTGTTTACAACAATAATAATCTTATGTCCCATTTCAAGTGCTTTTGAAAGCACGAAACGAGTCTGCGGCATGGGTCCCTCAGCCGCATCAACGAGCAGGAGAACGCCGTCTACCATTTCAAGTATACGCTCGACCTCGCCGCCGAAATCAGCGTGTCCGGGGGTATCGATTACATTGATCTTGATGTCATTGTACATAACAGAGGTATTCTTTGCAAGGATCGTGATACCTCTTTCGCGCTCGATGTCGTTTGAGTCCATAACGCGCTCGGCAACTGCCTGATTCTCACGGAACACTCCGCCCTGCTTCAGCATCTCGTCAACGAGTGTGGTCTTGCCATGGTCAACGTGAGCAATTATGGCGATGTTTCTCAGATCATTTCTTATCATACTTATCTCTCCTTAATATTCAGCCGACAGTTGTCAGCATTGGCTTTTCATTATCCCTCACGAAAGACTGCGGAGTCTCATGAGCAGTTCGTCTAAATTTATATAATCTGACGGTATTGCCACCGTCATGGGCATTATGTCCAGCAAGCTCCCCTCATTCGAGCCGCAGGTCTGACGCTTGAACTTTATCTTCACATGCTTCCTGATATATCGGGCTTTCAGGTCATCGGCATACGATGTTCTGCACACCATATATATACCTCCCATACATTTATTAAACACAAAAGCGGTATTTAGTGCAAAAGCTCTTTTTTTCACGACATAAAAAAGCCCTTGCAGATATGCAAGGTCACTTCAAAAAAACAGCCCCGAATTCTCGGGGCTTGGTGGGAGAGGGTGGATTCGGACCACCGAAGCTGAAAAGCAACAGATTTACAGTCTGCCCCCTTTGGCCACTCGGGAACTCTCCCATGATTCAAAAAATATACCGGAGCTTATCCGGTAAAAATGGAGCTGGTGGACGGACTCGAACCCCCGACCTGCTGATTACAAATCAGCTGCTCTACCAACTGAGCTACACCAGCTTAACTGACTTAATTATTATACCACAAACAAATCTGATTGTCAAGCATTTTTTTGAAAAAATTTTCAGAATCTGAGTTTTCACGTCTCAGACCCGCATAAAAAGGGCTTTTTCACTGCTTTTTCCAGAATGCTGTCTGCCTCAACAGTACAAAGAAGCCTGTCCGGCTCTGGTCGAGGCGACAGGACTCGAACCTGCGGCATCTTGGTCCCAAACCAAGCACTCTACCAAACTGAGCTACGCCTCGATAACGTCTTTTTTCAGACAGCTTTTACATTATACCAAAAATCTTCCGTCTTGTCAAGCAACGGCGAGCATTTTTTCTACAAAAAAGAGGAGCAAAGGGAGCCCCCTTCGGCAAATCGCAGGTTACTGACGATAAACCGTTGGTTTATCGCACGGTAGCCCGCTTTTTCCGTTTAGGGCAGCTCTCCTAAGCCCCTCTTTTCTTAATTACTTTTTAAAAGCGTCCTTGATATCGTCAACGATGTCCTCAGCTGCGTCCTTGATGTCATCAACAGCATCCTCAGCCTTGTCCTTCAGATCATCAGCCGCATCAGCAGCATCTTCTGCAAGATCATCAGCCGCGTCAGCCATATCATCGGCAAGATCTCTGACTGTTGAGTCATTGATCTCGAAGTCGATGCTTTCATCCGAATCATACGGATCGGGATAATCATAAATATCGTCATCGTAATCGGGCTCGCTGTTCTTGCCCTTGATAAACTTATAAGCAGCATAGCCTGCTGCGACTGCTGCGCCTGTAATAAGAACGCCCACAAAAATGTTGTTCATACATATTCCTCTTTTCTTATCAGATATTATTTCATCCTTCCGTATTAAGAAAGGCTGTTATCGGCAGTCCGAGGACACATCCGATAAATCACATATACTATTATATCACACCTGATCTTGAAATTCAACCATTTACATATTATTTGTTAAAAACATCAAAATCGAGAGTGCAGTTATTGGTGCAGTTTCACAACGGAGTATCCTGTTGCCGAGCCAAACACGCCGAACATTGTCGGAATCTGCCTGCCCGACCTCGCTGCTGTCGAATCCGCCCTCGCTTCCGACAACGAGCCCTACCGTTCCTGCTTTGGAGAAATCAATATCCGAAAACGAACAGCCGCCCTTCTCCTCATAAAGAAAGGCTGTGATGTCGAGCTGTTTCATCATACTGACAGCCTTCTCCCAGCTGACAACAGGCATGACCTCGGGTATCATCCCCCTTCCCGACTGCTTTGCAGCTTCGGCAGCTATCTTGTTCAGGCGCGGCAGCTTTTTCGCAAAGTCGCGCTCATCGGGGCGCGATATACATCTGCGCGTCAGTACAGGCACGATGCGGCTCACTCCCAGCTCCACGCTTTTCTGTATGATGTATTCGAGCTTGTCCTGCTTTGGAACAGCCTGAAACAGTGTGACTTCAATGTTCGGCTCGGCGGCGCATCTGACCTTGCTCTCAAGGCTCAGATAGACTGTATCCGCGGTAATACGCGAAATAGTACAATTATAGTCCGTACCGCAGCAGCAGACTGTCACGGGCTCTCCGGTCTTCATACGGAGCGAATGTCCTATATGATGAGCATCATCGCCTGTCAGAGTGATATTGTTCTCATCTATTGTATTTGTAAAGAATCTTGGCATGACAGATACCTCCTGTACGACCATTATACAACATTCTGAC
Organism: Ruminococcus sp.; assembly: GCA_024403935.1. Classification (GTDB taxonomy): domain Bacteria; phylum Bacillota; class Clostridia; order Oscillospirales; family Ruminococcaceae; genus Ruminococcus. The sequence continues at coordinate 39,125 of JAKSQV010000010.1, forward strand.
AGATATTTCAATAGCGACTGTCTATGATACGGCAATACAGCGGGAGCGGACTGCTTTGTAATAATTTGCACTTATACATTTGCAGTTCACAGATAGCTGTAATAATTATGTCATTATATACAAAATGGATATGTGGAATTAGTACAATAGGGAGAATCTTCAAAAAACCGTTCCCTTGTAACCGCATTGTAACCGTTCTGTAATCAAATGTGCGCAGAATTTATGTCTAATAGGTTATAAGGCATATTATAGGCGATACGATATTCAGAAAGAAGTGTGAATAGTATGCATTCATTATTAAAAAAAGTATCATCCGCAGTCGTAAGCGGTGCCCTCGCACTCACAACGGCTGTAAGCTCGTTCTCCGCTGTTGCTCCCTCTCTCAATGCAAACGCGGCAGACAACAACTACGCAAGACTCCTTCAGTACTCCCTCTATTTCTATGACGCAAATATGTGCGGCGACGTTACAGGCTGCGGCCTCAACTGGAGAGGCAACTGCCATACGAACGATGAAGTTCCCGGCGGTTTCCACGATGCCGGTGACCATGCAATGTTCGGTCTTCCTCAGGGATATACCGCAACAGCGCTCGGTCTTAGCTACTACGAGTTCGCCGACGCATACCAGCAGACAGGTCAGGCAGATCACGTCAAGATGATCCTCAACCATTTCTGCACATTCTTCAAGAAGTCTACCAAGCTCAACGGCGACAGCGTTTCCAACTTCCTCTACCAGAAGGGCGAAGGCAACGCTGACCACTCCTACTGGGGCCCCCCCGAGCAGCAGGGAGGCAACCGCAAAATGTACTGGACAAACAGCGGTGCAAGTGATATCGCTGCAAACTACGCTTCCGCTCTTGCTATCAACTACAAGAACTTCGGCAATGAGGAAGACCTCAAGTACGCAAAGGCACTTTACAAATTCTCCAAGCAGTTCAACCAGTGCGCAAAGGATGGCCCGGACACCTTCTACGTTTCATCAAAGTGCAATGACGAGCAGGCAATGGCTGCCGGCTGTCTCGCACTCGCTACAGGCGACCAGGGTTATAAGAACGACCTCAAGGCTGCTAACTCTATCGGTGTTTACTGGGCATACGGCTGGAACGATGCAAACCTCGGTGCCGCTGTTATGAACGGTATCGTTAACAAGGACTGGGATGCTGCCAAGAAGTACCTCAGCGGAACCTGCAACGGCAGCAACTACCTCTTCATGGACAAGTGGGGCAGCGCAAGACTTAACTGCTCTATGCAGTTCATGTCACTCGTTGCTACAAAGGAAGGCGCAGGAGACTATACAAACTGGGCTCAGGGCCAGATGAACTATATCCTCGGCGATAATCCTGCAAAGACCTGCTTCGTAACAGGCTATGCAAGCAACAGCGCAAAGAACGCTCACCACAGAGCTGCTTCAGGCTATACAAGCTACGACCAGTTCAATATGAACGGCTGGAATCCTGACGGAGACCACATGAATCCCTTCTGTGCTTACGGCAACAACGCAAAGCCCCTCATCGGTGCTCTCGTAGGCGGTCCCTGCAACGCAAACGGCGACTACCACGACAATATGTCTGACTACGTCTGCAACGAGGTTGCTATCGACTACAACGCAGGTCTCGTAGGTGCAGCAGCAGGTCTCTACCACTTCAAGAAGACAGGTACTCCCGACGCTACTATCAACGGTGTTACAAAGATCTACAACGGAAGCTCACAGCCTCCGCAGACTCAGCCCACTACTACTTCCACAACCACAACTCAGCAGAATCCCTGGAATCCGCCCACAACTACAACAACTACTACAACCCCCGGCACATCCGGCGGTGACATTGTTCTCATGCCTTCTGATATGAAGGTCGGCACCGAAGAAGGCGACGACAAACAGATCAACAATTTTGCAGAGCTTGATCCTCAGAATGCAAAATCCCTTACGCTCTATCTCAAGGTCAACAGTTCCGACACAGAGGTTTCCGGCGGTTTCGGTACATGGACAGGCAAATGGACACAGGAAGAGTATTCAGGCGTAAAGGTCAATGCAGACAAGACAGTCGCTATTGATTACAATATTCCTTCCGACCACGGCGATACAGTAAAGGCTATGGTATGGTGGCCGCACGGTGACGGCGTTACTATCGAAAAGATAGTCCTCCACACAGACGGAAGCGTTCCCACAACAACAACAACAACAACAACCACAACCACTACAACTACTACCACAACAACTACTACAACTACCACGACAACCACCACCACAACCACTACAACTACTACAACCACAATTACAGCTTCCAGATACGGCGACGTTAACCTTGACGGCTATGTTACAATCGCTGATGCAGTTGCTATCCTCCAGTACATCGCAAACAAGGATAAGTACGACCTCAGCGCAAAGCAGCTCGCAAATGCTGACGTTTCAGGCAACAAGGACGGCGTTACTGCAAGCGACGCACTCACAATACAGAAAGTCGATGCAGGCTCTATCAAGGAATCTGATCTTCCTGTCTGATGAGATGAAATAATATGTGAAGCACCGCCCGAACGGCTCAGACCGTTCGGGCGGTTTTTTCGCTATCTGACCATTTTTCGCGCTGACTGTCAATAATTGCGTTATTCATACAGAATCATTGACAAGCTTTCAGTGCCATGTTAGAATAATGTTAATGGATACTATACGATCCAAAGAAGGGATGATTTATCATGAAACACAAATCTATCAACAAACTGACGGCTGCTGTACTTGCTGCGGCTGTCGCCCTGCCGACCATTCCCGCAGCCGGAACGGCTGTATCAGATGCGGCAGACACCGAGAATATCGTTTTCTCTACTGACTTTGAGGACGGCGATGTCTCGATGTTCAACAAGCGCGGCGATGAGGATACGTCCGTAATCAAAGCCGAGGACGATGACAAGGCTCCGAGCGGAAGCAAGGTAATGTCGGTCTCGGGACGCGACCAGACATGGAACGGTCCGTCATTTGCCGTTGAGGGCATACTTGAACCGAACGTGAAATACATCGTTTCCGCTAAGGTCAAAGCTGCATGGTATAACAAGGTGTGCATCTCGCTCCAGCACACTCCCGGAGACGGCGAAGCACAGTATACCAACCTCGTCAAGGACACCTCACAGGGCGATTACGTTGAGCTCACAGGAAGCTTCTCGTTCGGAGAAGACGAGAAAGACGTATTCATCTACATCGAAACTCAGGAGGGCGAGGCTAACGACATCTGCGTCGATGATTTCACCATCTCTCTCGCTCCCAACAAGCTCGACAAGTCACTGACAGGACTGAAGGATATCTACGGAGATATGTTCAAGTTCGGTACAGCAACCACTGTCGGCGAGATCGCGCCACAGTCCACCAAGGAGCTTGTAAAGCACCACTTCAACAGCCTTACCGCAGGAAACGAGCTCAAGCCCGACTCCGTTCTCGATAAAGCCGCCTGCCTGAACCTTGCCGCTGACGGCAACGACACCGATCCGCAGGTAACGCTTGCAAATGCTCGTCCGATACTCGACTTTGCAAGAGACAACGATATTTCTGTAAGAGGTCACGTCCTTGTATGGCACAATCAGACTCCTCTGTGGTTCTTCAAGGAGGACTACGATGAAAACGGCGAATGGGTATCAAAGGATAAGATGCTCAAGCGCATGGAGAACTACATAAAGAACGTTTTTGAAGCAGTCAAGAAGGAATATCCCGATGTTGACTTCTACGCATGGGACGTTGTCAATGAAGCTCTCACAGACAGCGGTGCTCCCAGAACGGCAGGTTACCCTGACCAGAGCAACAACTACGAAGCTTCTCCGTGGGTAAAGGTATTCGGTGACAACTCCTTCATCAAGCCCGCATTTGAATTCGCAAAGAAGTATGCTCCCGAAGGCACAAAGCTCTACTACAACGACTACAACGAATACATGGACAAGAAGGATACGATCGTAAATCTCGCAGAGGAGATAAACTCAGACGGTCACTACATCGACGGAATCGGTATGCAGTCTCACCTCAACGCTTCAAACAACGGCGGAAGCGATCCTTTCCCGACAGCAGGAATGTACAAGAACGCACTCGAAAAATTCAGCAAAACCGGTCTTGACATTCAGATAACCGAGCTTGATGCAACCGTTGACGGCGAGAAGTACGACCAGCAGGCTCAGTATTACAGCGACATCTTCGATGCCATCGTTGCGTACAAGGACTACATTTCGGCAGTTGTCGTATGGGGCACAACAGACGACCAGAGCTGGCGTTCAGACAGAAATCCCCTTTTCTTCAACAAGGACTACGAGGCAAAGCCGTGCTACTTCTCTATTATTGACGGCATCGAGCCTTCTGCGACAACCACCAAAAAGACCACAGTCTCAACAACTACCACAACTAATACCACTACTGCTTCAACAGCGTCCACAACTTCATCAACTTCTGCTGCACCCGATGATATCGTTTACGGTGACGCCAACCTCGACAACAAGGTCAGCGTTGCAGATGCGGTAGCTATACTCCAGTCTTTGGCAAACAAGGACAAGTACGGACTCTCTGATACAGCAAAGCTGAACGCAGACTGCTATAATCCCGGTGACGGTGTTACTGCAAGCGACGCACTCGCAATACAGCGTCTTGATGCAGGTGTGCTTTCCGAGCTCCCCGACATCTCAGCAGCAGAATAAAAGGGAAAGCTCCCGATAGTATTATACAAAATAATAAACAGCCCGTGCAGGATCACTCCTCACGGGCTGTTTTTCTGCCGCCGACAGAAATATACGATATAATATTTTTTGAATTTTAGTTTGTAGCAATATCAATCATAAAACCCAAAACACCATATAAATCTAAAAAATTTATACATTCATCTCTACATTTGTTAGTGTTTTGCAACTATTAAGTTATGCAATTCATTTATATCCTCTCAATACTCAATGCTGTTCAATGTCTGTATTATTAAAAAGCATTGCTGTTTGAATCCTTGATATAAAACTCAATAACTTCATTCGTTGTATCATTACATATTATCCCAAAATAATATTTGTATACTGAGCTATCCTTCTTTATATACGAATACAAACAATAACCGTCATTCTCAGTAAACATATCCGTTACAAATCTCGCATCGTTATCTTCCAGCTGAGATATATCAACAGCCTTTGCATCAACTCCTTCGCTGTGAATAAATGACTCGGTAACTGCCGGTGTCATATACGAAAGATAACGTTCATCCGCTTCTTTCTTCCACTGCTTGTAATCTGAATCGGAAAGCTTCATGCGATAGCAGCTTTTTTTCTTAAAAGTACCGCTGTGGAAGTAATATGTGACGTTTTCCGAGCTTTGCGGCATTTCTGCCGCAAAGCTCGTACTTTCAGACTTTTCCTTAAACGCGCTGTAGCTCTTGAAGCTTTTTTTCGTAACAGATGCAAATCCACTCATAAAAAGAATAGCCGTTACTATTCCTGCCAAGACAGCACATATTATTATCAATATTATTATTATCTTATTACTTTTTTTCTTTTCCATTTTTACCTAAACCAATAATAGTATTTTTTTGCATTCTTTTTCCATGAAGCATTAGCAATTGCATAACCGTAAAGCTCATAGCTTCTTGTCAGTCCAAGCATATTCATCTCATCAAGCACATCATAGAATGAGAAATCATAGTAATCTATGAGATAGTAGCAATGCATATTAGCATTGAAGCTACAACAGTTAATATTTTTTTCATTTACCTCATATACTTTTCTTATTTCTGCCGCATTTTCTGCCAACTCTCCCCACAGTTTATAAATTTGCGGCGCATATATGCCATATAAATTTTATATAGTTGATAAATTGTACCACGTTTCTAAGGTTTAGTCAAGTCGTTTCCACCGACATTATGCACTTTGCCAAACAAGAATTTCTACTCTGCATAAAAACGCCCCCGACACACTATACGTTCATATATACAATAAATAATTAGAAGCAATACTTGATTGTCTTTGTATCCCTAAATATTCAGTTCGTATTTTTGCAACTTTCCTTATCCTCATTATAACCAATTCGTTCCTTAAAGCATTGCAGGATCAACCATTTTACTTTTTCCATAACATCAACATAATCATCTGTTTTGGGTTTAAACCTGATAGTTACCTCACAACCATTTATATTTGTAATTATGCTTGATTCATCAAATGAACTGTTCCCCTTGCTATACCGTCGGGCTTAATGATAGACATTTCAAAGTGAGCCTTATCAGTTTCAAACTCATTGATAACGCTGATATTTACGTTTTCATTGGAGTTGAAAGCAGCAACTGCGTAACCTCTGCCATTGGTGATAGCGATATTATCAATCTTAGCTACCAGAACATTCTGCTCTCTTACAAGCAGTTCAAGGTAAAATGCCGTAGCCATAGGATCATCGAACACTCCGCCGTCCTCTGCCTGCAAAGCATAATATGGTGATACATCATAGCGTCCATCCCTTTTCAGCCTGTACAGAGCAGTATAGAAGTGCTGATATACTGTATCAAGGTCACTTGCTGAAAGCCCGTTTATGGCAGGGAACGTTGTATCGAGATAGCTGTCGAGTGCTGTAAATGTATCCTCAAGATAGTAAGACAGAACAGGGTTGACATCTATTGTATCCACAAGAATGTTAGCGATGTCAGCAGAGAGATAAGCATTGGAACTTAATCCCTGCTGATAACCAAAACCTCCGTCCTCGTTTTGCAGTGATGAAATGTAGAGGGCAGCATTTGTCATTGCTTCTGTTTCACCTATATCAGTCAGAGCCTTCAACGCCAGCTTTGTGTCAATGATATCGCTGGTATAGCCTTCGGCAAGGCCAAAGCCACCGTCAGGATTTTGATACCTGAGCAGATTATTGATTTCACATATATCCTCCATTCTCAAATCATTAATCAAAATTATCCTTGAGAGTATGTCGTTATTTATAGACTTCATGTCTAAATAATAATCACACCCGTCCATAATCATCTCGTTTAACTGATAATAGGATCTGGAGTCTAAGTCTTCAGAATAATCATATAGGTATTCTGCAATATTTATAACGAATGAAGTCTCATTGCTATCTGGTGTGTCCCAAATTCTTGTTGGATCTTGCTTGAAGCGAAGAAATTGTATACCTTCGCTTAATACTTGATCATGAATAGAAGGGAAATCATTGTAATCTGTAAATATATCTTCAGCTTTAACATTCAGTATTGGTATTGATGAGAGAATTTGTCCCAAACTAAGTATTGCAGCAATATTCTTGAGAATATTCATAGGTATCTAAAGAACATACATAAGGAAAAATAAGCTCAAGTAATTTTATTCAATATAGAAGTGTAAAACAAAAGCGCCTGCTGATGCAGACGCTCTTTTGGCTCCCCCTGCCCGGCTCGAACGGGCGACAACTCGGTTAACAGCCGAGTGCT
>JAKSQV010000011.1 GCA_024403935.1 Ruminococcus sp.
TGAAAAGAGGCTCCTGTATTTTTGTATTGTCCGTAAAAACCTGTGCAGACAAATTTTTTATATGTGTAAGGACAACTGACCAAATATTGTGGAGGCGATTTACGAAATTTAGCGGTTTGTGCGGCGAATTCACAAAAACTCCACTCGGATACAAGAAGAAAACAGCAAAATTTGACTGATACAAAATTAATCAGCAAGAATTGACTTGAATTGTTCACAGAAATGTAATAAAATAAAAATATAATCTGCGGAGGGAAGGGACACAGAGTAGGGACTCTGCGCCCGATGCAGTAATATCACATATCATTATATGAAAGTGAGGAATGATACATCATGAGATTCAGTAGTATCAAACGATTCGTGAGCAGCGTAGTTGCAGGCGTTCTTTGTGTGTCATCAGTGACCGTCGGTGGACTGATGAATACACACGCGGCAAAGGTGCTCACAACAAGCCCCGGTCATACACAGGAAGTCGGCTGGTATAATAACTACCATCACGAGATCTGGCAGGCTGACACACCTAACTCATCCACAATGACACTTAGTGATAACGGCGGCGGATTCAGCACGACCTGGAAGTGCGGTCCTAACAATTCAAAGGGTAACTTCCTTGCACGCCGCGGACTTTTCTACGGACTTAACAATTCCAAGCACTGGCAGGATTACGGCGGATTTACCTGTGATTTCGACTGCGAATGGAGTGCGGGTTCGTCAGGTAACTCGCGTATCTGCATCTACGGCTGGACACAGAATCCTCTCGTTGAGTTCTACATCATCGAGGACTGGAAGAACTGGTGTCCTTCATCAAACAACGCAAAACAGGTTACTATTGACGGAAGCGTTTATGACGTTTTCACAAACCCGATGAATTCCTATACTATCGAAGGCAACAAGGCTTTCACACAGTACATCAGCGTTCGTCACGACAGAAGAACAAAGGGTACTATCAGTATTTCCAAGCACTTTGAGGCCTGGGAGTCACTCGGCATGAAGATGGGCGGTCTCTACGAGGTTGCTTTCAACGTTGAAGGCTGGGAGAGCGACGGCAGTGCTAACGTAAAGGTCTGCGAGATCAAGGAAGGAGCGGGATCAGACCCCGTTCCTGTTGATCCTCCTAAGGCAGACGAGAACGGCAACTTCCTCACAGAGAACTTCGAGTCCGGCAAGGGCAATTTCACAGGCAGAGGCGATGCTACCGTTTCTGTAGATAACAGCAATTACTACGACGGAAGCAGCTCACTCAAGGCTTCCAACAGAGCGAACAACTGGAACGGTGCTTCGATATCACTTGATTCTTCAACGTTCGTTCCTGGACAGACCTACAGCATCAGTGCAGCAGGTCTCCAGAACAGCGGCTCTTCAACAGAGCTCAAGCTCTCTCTCGAGTACACTTCGGGCGGCACTAAGTCATGGGCAGACGTTGCTTCTGTAACAGCCAAGAGCGGCGAGTGGACAAAGCTTGAGAATAAAGAATTCACAATTCCTACCGGTGCTTCCGGAATGTCACTTTACATTGAAGCTCCCGACAGCCTTACAGATCTCTGGATAGATGCGGTTCAGCTCTCTGAAAAAGGCAAGTCTTCTTCAGTAGTAACAGGCGGCGGCAAGGTTGATGCCTCAACACCTTCGGGCACAACTCCTGCAACTACAACTCCCGCAAACAACAATAACACAGGTATTGCTGCACATCAGAACAACAACTACAAGTACGATCCGAACGGAGACGGCTTCAAGGATTACTACGGCAAGTGCTTCCGTATCGGTACAGCAGTAAATGCATACAACATCCAGAACGCACAGATCCAGCAGTTCATAAAGAAGAACTTCAACTCAATCACCTGCGAAAACGAGATGAAGCCTGACTCCATCTGCGATAAGAGCCGTTCATCCGGCGACAATATCGCTATCAATCTTTCCAAGGCTGCTCCTATCCTTAAGTTCTGCGAGCAGAACGGCATAGGACTCCGCGGACATACATTCGTATGGTATTCACAGACTCCTGACTGGATATTCAAGGAAAACTTCAACGACAATGGCGCAACAGTTTCTTCTGACCGCATGAACAAGCGTCTTGAGAGCATGATCAAGAACACATTTGAAGCTCTGAAGAGAGATTACCCCAATCTTCAGGTATATGCTTACGATGTCTGCAACGAGCTCTTCAAGAATGACGGCGGCGGATTCCGCGGCGACGGCGGTGAATTCTCAAAGTGGTGGAGCTGCTACCACAATGATTCATTCGTAATCAACGCATTCAAGTATGCAAGACAGTATGCTCCCGAGGGCTGCAAGCTCTACATGAACGACTACAACGAGTACTTTGTCAAGAAGCGCGACGACCTCTACAACATGGCTAAGAAGATTCAGGCAGAGGGCGATTACATCGACGGTATCGGTATGCAGTCACACATGCACTACTGCGATTTCGGCTTCTCAGGAAGCGCAACAAAGACAAATGATTCCAAGTTCGGCACATACGCTGATGCAATTGATAAGTTCAACAGCCTCGGTCTTGATGTTCAGATTACCGAGCTCGACGTTACAACATGTAACCTCCAGGAAGGTAAAGACCTCTACGTTGACATCTTCAAGGTTGCTGCAGAGCGTCACAACGGCATTTCAAGCCTGACTCTCTGGGGTCACTGCGATTCAGCAAGCTGGAGACGGTCTTACACAGAAGATGACGGCAAGGGCACAAAGGGCGGTAATCCGCTTCCTTTTGATTCAAATTGCCAGCCTAAGGATTTCTACAGCAAGATCATTGCTATTCCTGCAACAATAGCTGAGAATACAACAACAACAACTACTACTACTACAACCACAACAACCACCACAACCACAACAACTACAACAACAACTGAGCCCAAGAAGGACATTCTCTACGGCGATGCAAACAAGGACGGCAAGGTAACGGTTTCCGATGCAGTTGCTATTCTCCAGTACATCGCAAACAAGGATAAGTACAACCTTGATTCAACAGCTCTCGACAACGCAGACGTCTATATGAGAGGCGACGGTGTTACCGCAAGAGACGCGCTTGCTATCCAGCAGCTCGATGCCGGTATCGTTTCTGAACTCCCTGTAAGCTTTAGCGATGAGGCTCAAAAAAAAACTAATGACGTAAATTCAACCACAACAACAACTACTAAAACTACCTCTACAACCACTACTACTGCCCCCTCTGTGAAGACAATAACTGAGTCTTTTGAGTCGGGCAGCAGCAGCTGGACAGGCAGAGGTGATGCTTCTGTTTCCTCTGAGAGCGATCACTACTATTCGGGCAGCAAGTCCATAAAGGTATCAGGCAGAACCAAGGAGTGGAACGGTATCGGCTATACACTTGGAAGTGATTTCAAGGCTGGCGGTACTTACAGCTTCTCGGCAGCAGTAATGCAGCCTACTTCATCGGCTCAGGAAATAAAGCTTCAGCTTCAGTATAAGGATGCTTCAGGCGAAACAAGCTATGCCAGCATTGCTTCGGCAAGTGTAAACGGCAAGACTTGGACAAAGCTTGAGAACACATCTTACACAATTCCTTCAGGCGCAACAGAACTCTTATTCTATATCGAATCATCAGAGGGTACATTTGATTTCTATGTTGATGATGTACAGTTTGCAGCAGAGGGCGTAAAGTCATCTGTTACAACAGGCGGCGGCAAGGTCGGCGAGATCAAGGAGCCTGCTATAAACGGCGACATCTCATGGATCGATCCTACAAAGCCGATGGTTGCTATCAGCTTCGATGATGGTACAAGAGATCCCAACAATGAGAAGAGAATTATTGATGCTCTTATCAAGAATGGTTTCCACGCAACATTCTTCTATGTCGGAAACTGGATCACATCTGAGGATGTTATAAGATATGCTTATCAGAACGGTATGGAGGTCGCAAACCATACAACTACTCATCCGTACCTTTCAAAGATGAACTCTCAGCAGATCCGCAGTGAGTTTGATACAACTCACGCTAAACTCAAGAACATCATTGGTGCTGAGCCTTCAAAGCTCATGAGACTGCCTTACCTTGACTGCAATACAACAGTACAGCAGACACTCAATGATGTACCGCTTATAAGCTGTGCTATTGATACAGCCGACTGGAATGGTGCAACAAAGGACCAGATAGTTAACAAGCTCAAGGGCGCAATGAATGATGGCTCTCTCAAGAATGCCATAGTTCTTGCTCATGAGAATTATTCTACAACCGCAGCAGCAATGGAGGAATTCCTTCCTATCCTCAAGGCCAACGGCTGGCAGGTAGTAACGATCTCCGAAATGTATGCTGTAAACGGCAAGCAGCTCACAGGTGGACAGGTACACAGAGGCTGCTGATTAACAACGCTATCCACACATTCTGATTATCCCCAAATTTCCCTGAAAAAACAGTCGGTTTCACCCGGCTGTTTTTTCTGTCCTGACGTATTTTTTGCCTGAGGATTTTAACACAGTTTTCACAATATGATGATTTTTTGAAGCTTGTGTGAAAGGATTTACACAAAAAGTTTTTCAGAAGCTAACATTTACTCCAAATTTTTTTCACAGAACAAATTTATAATATGCTCAGAAGGTCAGAAACGGCTGACAATATAACAAAAGGAAAGTGAACGAAATGAATGAAATATACGAAATGAATGAGAATACCAACAACATACCCGGGATAAACAGCTCACCTGTGGTGAACGGCTCTCCTAAGAAGCCTAAGAAGCATACAGGTCTGAAGGTTACAGCTTTTGTACTGTCAATGGCACTTGTTTCTGTCGGTTCTATCGGCGTATACAGCGAGTTGTCTGAAATGAGAGAAAGACATGAATCGGCTGTGGCAGAGAGATCAATAGAAGCTGATGAAGAAACTTCTGTCGGCGTAGAGAATATCGGTCTCATCACTACCGAGAAAAAGAGCGGCGATGCTATGGAAACTGAGGATATCGTTGAAAAGCTCCTTCCTTCCGTAGTAGGCATCGAATCAAAGTTCAAGGTGACCAAGCAGTCAAATAACGGCGGCTTCTTCTTCGGCTTCGGTGGATACAACGATGAGCCGACCGAATATACCGCTACTGCTGCCGGTACAGGTGTGATTCTCACTGAAGACGGTTATATCGTTACCAACGCACATGTTATCTACGACAGCGAGAACGGCGGAGGCAAGGCTGAAAGCGTTTCCATTATTCTGGAGGATGATGAGAAGCATGATGCAGAGCTGGTGGGCTACGATATAGACTGCGATATTGCAGTTCTGAAGATAGATGAAAAGGGACTTTCTGCCGCTGAGTTCGGTGACAGCGACAGTCTCCGTCTCGGTGAATCGGTTATTGCGATCGGCAATCCGCTCGGCTTTGAGCTCAAAGACACAGTAACAGGCGGTATGGTGTCCGGACTTAACAGAGACATTACTATCAATGACAGGGCAATGACGCTCATACAGACTGATGCAGCCATAAACAACGGAAACTCAGGCGGTCCGCTTATCAATAAGTACGGACAGGTGATCGGTATCAATTCTTCAAAGTATTCGTCGAGCTGGGGCTCAAATGAAGCGACTATCGAGGGAATCGGTTTTGCTATCCCGTCCAATGTGGTATCATCTATTGTTGACGACCTTATGAACTTCGGCTTTGTTACAGGCAAGCCGCAGCTCGGTATAAGCTGTCAGAATGTTACAGAGACTATCTCGGAGATGTATGATATGCCTGTGGGAGTATACATTGTTTCCGTATCAGAGGACAGTGCCGCAGAAAAGGCAGGCTTACAGAAGGGCGACATCATCACAGGTATTGACGGTAAGGATATATCCACTGTTGATGAACTCAATGCAAAGAAGAACAAGCACAGTGCAGGCGACGAAATAGAACTCACATACATCAGAGACGGTGAGGAGAAGACAGCCAAGGTAATACTTGACGAGGTTGAACAGGAAGATTAACAGTTTGATCCCTCCATAAACAGAAAGGCAGATGCTCAGAACGAGCATCTGCCTTTTGTTGTGTATGCATGAAAACCGCGCTGAGGGCAGAGCCTTCAGCGCGTTGTATTATTATTCGATGCCTGCCTGCTGCTTTGCGGCAGTAAGTGTATTCTTCATCAGCATTGCTATGGTCATGGGACCAACTCCGCCGGGAACAGGTGTGATATAGCCAGCCTTCTTCTCAGCTGACTCAAAGTCAACGTCTCCGCAGAGCTTGCCGTTTTCGTCGCGGTCCATACCGACATCGATAACGACTGCGCCTTCCTTTATCATATCGCCGGTCACGAACTTTGCACGTCCGATGGCAACCACAAGAATATCAGCTCCGAGGCATATCTCCTTGAGGTTCTTTGTCTTTGAGTGGCAGATGGTGACAGTGCCGTTCTTCTGAAGCAGCAGCATTGCCTGCGGCTTGCCGACGATGTTGCTTCTGCCGATAACTACGCACTGCTTGCCTGTGATGTCAACGCCTGTGCTCTCGATGAGACGCATAACTCCTGCAGGAGTGCAGGGGAGGAACGAGTACTCGCCGATCATTATTCTGCCGACATTCTCAGGGTGGAACGCATCAACGTCTTTTGCAGGTGAGATAGCGTTGATGACAGCCTTCTCGTCGATATGCTTCGGCAGAGGAAGCTGAACGAGGATACCGTTTACACTGGTATCACTGTTGAGTTTGTTTACGAGGTCGAGGAGCTGTTCCTGAGTAGTGTTCTCATCGAGCGCATACTCGAATGACTGGAAGCCGACTGCTTCACAAGCCTTTTTCTTATTGTTTACGTAAACTCTTGAAGCGGGATCGTTTCCAACGATCACTACTGCAAGACCTACATTAAGACCTTTTTCCTCTTTGAGTTTTTCCGTTTCCTCGGCAACCTCAGCCTTTACGCTTGCGGAAACTGCTTTTCCGTCGATTATCTGTGCCATTGATATGTCCTCCTTATTTTTTGCGGTCCTTTTTCTTCTTGATGTCAGTGTTTTCGGAAAGCTTTTCAGCTTTTTCCTCAACTTCCTTTGCGGCGTCTTCAGCTTTTTCTGCGATTTCATCAGCCTTTTTCTCAGCTTTTTCCTCAGTCTCCTCAAGGCTTATGTCATCGCTGTCCTCGTCGTCATCGAACAGATCATCGTCATCATCGGAGAGGTCGCCTATCTCATCGCCTCCGCCCATCATTGCGTCGGCACCCTTGATACCCATTGACTTGCGGCGGGATTCCTCGATGAGCATACGTGATTCTTCTGTGGTTGCATAGAGCACAAAGCTTTCGGGATCGCGCTTTATGCGGAAGAACATTATGATCTGAATAATTACGGAAACAACAAATATTATTGCCGAGAGAGCCTGTGAAACACGGATATTGCCTATCATGAGGCTGTCTGTGCGGAGTCCTTCAACGAAGAATCTCTCGAATCCGTACCATGCCATGTACATGAGCAGTATCTGACCGTCATACTTTCTTTTCTTTGAGAGGAATGCGAGGATCACGAATCCGAGCAGACACCACAGCGACTCATAGAGGAAGCAGGGATGTACGGGATTTTCCCACAGCATTTCAGCGTTGCCGTTGCTGTACATTTCGCCGCCAATTTGTGTGGCATTGCTTATTGTGCGCTGGATGATACCGCCTGTCATTCCGATGAAGGAGTCGGTATTTGTACCGAAAGCCTCCTGATTCACGAAATTGCCCCAGCGTCCTATGCCCTGACCGATGAGCAGTCCGAGAACAGTGATATCGAGCATGGGGAGTATCCTTACCTTGCGTATCTTGCAGATGATGAAGCCGACAATGACGGCTCCGATGATACCGCCGTAGATAGCAAGTCCGCCGTTTCGTGTATTAATGACGGCTTTGAAGGTCTCACCGAATGACCCCTTGTTGTATTCGTCCCAGCGCATAGCCACATAGTACAGACGCGCACCGATAATACCGCCGAGAACGCCTCCAATCACAGCATCAACAGCTCTGTCGGAATCAATGCCGAAGCGTTTCATTCTCGGGAAGACATAAATGATGGCGAGTATCAGTCCGATCGTTATTATGATGCCGTACCACTGAATATCGAGTCCGAAAATGGTAAAAGCAGTAGGATCAATGTTGAATCCGAAACCGAGGTTCGGGAATTCTATCCTGTGCGGGTCGAGCATCTGGGCAAAAATGGTTGATATAGCGTTTATCATGGTGAACCACCGTCCTTTTCTATTACTGACAGAACGATTCTATCATTCCGCAGTTCATTGGCAATAAAGTTATTTATATCATCTGCTGTGAGAGCAGAAATGGTATCTATCGTGTCGTAAGGGGCAACGCCGTCAAAGTGGCTGTTCAGCATCAGGTTGGCGACCGCATCGACATTGTTCAGTTCACGGATAAGCAGACCGTAGGTCGAACGCTTGATCCTGTGAAAGATCTTCTCGTCCACGCCTTGGTTCGAGATGCGTGTGATCTCATTGAGCAGGGCATCACGGACTTTTTCGGGGTCATCGGATTCGCCGCCGAAAATCACGGAGAAGTAGCCGTCTCCGCAGAATACCTCGCCGCCGAACGTGGAATTGATGATATTGTTTTCAAGAAGTCTGACATACATATCGGTAGAAGCGTCTGTGAGTATCGAGGCGGCAAGAGAAGCAGTCATCAGCTTTTTCAGTCTCTCTCTGCTTGAGCATGGCAGACATTTGAAGCCGATATGGAAGATCGTTGTGCCGATGTGCTGTTTTTCCCGTATTTCAGGCTGGACAATACTGTCGGGCTCGTCGGGGAACACCGTTTCAAGCTCTTTGTCGCTGCACGGGCGGAGCATTTCATCGCATACAGCAAGTATCTCGTCTGCGCTGACATTTCCTGCAACCGAAAGAGCCATATTGCTAAGGTCGTAGAAAGCGTCGTAGCACTTATACAACAGCGGAGCATCTATCTGCGAGATGCTTTCCTTTGTGCCTGCGATGTCGATGCGCACAGGGTGAGCGTGATACATACATCTGAGCATATTGAAGAAAACGCGCCATTCGGGGTTATCATTGGTCATCTGTATTTCCTGACCTATGATACCCATTTCCTTGTCAACGTTTTCGGGCGTGAAGTACGGCTTCTGCACGAAATCGAGCAGTATCCGCAGATTGTCAGTGTAATTCTTCGAGCAGCTGAACAGATAGCAGGTCTTATCGAATGAGGTAAATGCGTTGCCTGATGCGCCTGTTCGTGCGTAAAGCTCAAAGACACCGCAGTCCTCGTTCTCAAAAAGCTTATGTTCGAGGAAATGGGCTATTCCCTCGGGAACGGTGGTGAACTCCTCATCTCCGCTCGTCCTGAACATAGTATTTATCGAACCGTATTTCGTTCCGAACAGAGCTTCAACAGTGCTGAAGCCTTTCATTTCACAGATATAGATGTCAAGTCCGCTCGGATGCTTGACATGGATACAGCTGTCGCCTGTGGTATTGCTGGTCAGGATATTTCTTTCCATTATGAGTTATCCTCCCTGCAAAGCATGATGTATCGGCTGTCGAGCCTGAGTGACTGTGCGGCAGCTGTCACGCGTTCTTTCGTGACTCCTCTGTACAGCTCAGCCTGCTGTTGCGGCTCAATATAACTACCGATGCAGAATCGGCTGAAATACCATGATGAATAGGATGACGGAGTATCTCCGACTGCGGCAAGCATATTATCCTTTGAGAGGAAAGCATTTTCCAGCTCATTATCGGTGATGTTTCCGTTTCTGATCTCATCGAGCTGGCGCAGGATCTCCTGTTCGGCAGCTTCGATGCTTTCCTTTTCCGTGCCCGAATCGACAGTCAGAGTATTTTTGGCGTCGTTATAGCTGCATGAGCAGTAATAACAGAGGCTCAGCTTCTCCCTGACGTTGACGAACAGCTTTGAAACAGGTGTTTCACCGAGCAATGCACTCAGTATCCGCAGGGCATATATATCATCGGAATTGCTTTTAAAGGTGAGAACTGTCTTGCACTGGAGCACGTCCATCGTTTCTGTGACGGTAACAGGCTCAGGCTTGACAGGACTGACAGTCCTGAATGAGCATTCCTGCGATCGCCGTTCTATTGCGGCAAATTCGCGGCGGAACATTTCGGCTGCCTTATCGTTCGGCTCAGGCGCGACGTAGTATATTTCGACCAGTGCCGTGCTCATCAGTTTTTTGTAAGCGGCATAAGCCTCTGAGGCTGTGACAGCCTCCGCCGCTTCGCGTGTGCTGTAACACGGACATTCGGCAGGTTCGCCTGCAAATGCGATCTCGGAAGCACGTTCAAGCGCATAGCTGCGTTTGTTGTTCATCTCGGAATCAATGTGGTCGAGAAGGTCGTTCTTGGTTATTCTGAACGTTGTGGCATCGAACTCTCCGTTCTGTACATTCGGTGAGAACAGGCAGTCTCTTACGAGATCGAGCATTTCACCTTCGATGTCCTCACCCTCAAGAGCATAGCGGCTGCATATCCACGATGCAGTCAGTCCGAGTATCTGAATGTCGCCGCGTTTGCGTGTGAAGGTCCCGAGAGCGGAGCCGTACAGCGCGGAAAGCTTTTCGTTCAGCTCGGCGATCGAGCGAAGTTTGCTGTTTGATGCGGACAGCACACCTGTCCCGAGGGAGTTGGCGGCGGCTTCCGCAGGCACGAGGGGAGTCACAAATCTCACATACACAGAGCAGGTCTTGAACTTTTCATCGGTAATTGAGGTAAAGCCGATATTCCTGCCAAGCTCTGTCCGTTTGTAATTCATTATGGCAAGCACTCCTATATTTTATATTATGTCTGCTCAACGGCTGAGTCGGCTGTAACGAGGGAATATAAGCCGTTTTTATGCACAGTATCCTGCCGCTCAGGGCAGAATGAGACTGACATAAAGAATTTTCGTTACCTGAACTATGTTCGGGGCAATAATCGCCTGAAGGCGATGCACAAATACACATTATATTATAACACACCCGTGAAAAAAATACCATACTTTTTTTAAAAAAACTTTTCCGGCTGAAATTCCGCAATAAACAAATAAAAAAGGACGGATGAACCGTCCTTTTCGTATCAGTCTGTTTTAGAGTACAGCTTTTTGAAATCAGTGGGGGTACAGTGCTTTATCTCCTTGAAGATGCGGTTGAATGTTGTCAGGCTCTTGAAGCCTGAGCGCATTGCGACCTCTGTTATGGGAATGTCGGGGTCAAGGAGCAGATTTTCAGCCGAGCGGGTTCTGCGGGCATTTATGTACTGCAAGTATGACATTGAGTTGTACTGCTTGAAGATGCGTGAGAAATGGTACTTGCTGTAGCCTGCGACGTCAGCGAGCTGGTCAAGTGAGATGTCATACATATAATTTGCGTCGATGTACTTCATAACGGTGCTGAACTTCTCGGAATACTCGTCAATTTTGCCGTCATCACACGAGAGCGAGCTCTTGCTCTGCTCAAGGTGAAACTCGCGCACGGATATGAGAAGCTCTATAAGCATGGAGTATATCCTCACGTCAGAAAGCTCTGATTTTGTGCCATACATGGCATATATATCAAGCATTGTTTTCTTGGCGAGAACATGGAGCTCCTTATTGTATTCGGGAGTGATGAGCAGGGGAGCAGTGAGACTTCTCATGATAGGCTCAAGAGCCGATACGTCACCGAGCACGGAATTGTCGCACTGGAAAATGAGCCGCCGTCCGGGAATGGCAGGCATACTGTGCAGTTCTCCGGGCGGAATGATAAGGACTTCATTTTCGCCGAAGGTATAGTCTATGCCTCCGACCTTGACTGTATAGTAATTTTTCATCGGCATAAGTATCTCCACGGCGTTGTGCCAGTGTACCGGATATGCCTCATTATCATCGTTATCATATAAAAGGATCGACCGCTTGCTGTCGTATTCGACGGTCTCGTAATCACCTGACAGATGCTTTATCATAATAACACCTCACTGAAAAATGCGTTCGGGATGTTGATGTAAGCCCTTGTATTCTACAATTATTCATGTTATATTATAGCATTTTTTTTGAAAGATGTAAATACTGCATTGAAAGCTTTGGAAGTAATGCACAAATACACATCCCGATTTTTGGCTGAAACGATTGAGGGGGAGGAATGAGTACAAGTTGAGTCAGTGTGTCGGACATCATTATTCAATCTGTAAAAATGCACGGATTTTGAGGTGCATTTTTCGACACAATTTGACAAGTTGCTACATTTGATTTTTGATATTGACATTTGGTGAAATACCATGTAGAATAGTATACAGGGACGTTTATGTTCCTTATTTTACGGCTTTTAAAAAAGAAATATAAATTAACCAAAAATGTGTGCAGAACAAAAAACAGATAATTAAAGGGTGATATAATGGTATTCAGCAGTTTGGAGTTTATTTTTTTATTCCTTCCTGCATTTATGATAGTTTACGGGCTTGTCCCGACAAAATATAAGAATGCAACTTTATTCGTCGGAAGTATTTTCTTCTACAGCATGGGCGTACTGAAAAAGCCGATATATATTGTGCTTTTCCTGCTTACGATACTGTTCAATTTCATCATAGGTGAATTTATTGAGAACTTCCGCAAGGCGAGCAGGCTATGGCTTGTTATAGGAATAGTATTCAACTTCTGGTGGCTTTTGTTTTTCAAGTACACGGGCTTCACCATGGAAAACATAAACCTGTTCCTGAAGAACGATCTGCCTCTGAGGGACATAGTCCTTCCGATAGGAATAAGCTTCTATACATTCCAGAACGTTTCTTACATCATTGATGTTTACAGGCGCAAAGCAAAGGCAGAAACAAATCTTATCAATTACGGAGCCTATATCAGTATGTTTCCGCAGCTTATCGCAGGTCCTATCGTCAAGTATGAAACGGTTGCGGCTCAGCTCCGGAACCGTACCCATAACATCAGGCTTGTGGAGGACGGACTCAAGACCTTCACCATCGGACTCGGATACAAAGTGCTTCTTGCCAATCAGGTCGGCGGCTTGTGGACGCAGATAGGAAATATCGGCTTCCGCAGTATATCCACGCCGCTTGCGTGGATGGGCATACTGGCATATACCTTCCAGATATACTTTGACTTCTGCGGATACTCGTATATGGCAATAGGTCTGGGAAAAATAATGGGCTTTGATATCCCGAAGAACTTCGACCACCCGTATATGTCCACGACAATGGGCGAGTTCTGGCGCAGATGGCATATTACTCTCGGAAGCTGGTTCAGGGAGTATGTTTACATCCCGCTCGGCGGAAGCCGTGTCAAGACTTCGCTCATCGTGCGTAATTATCTTGTTGTATGGCTGTTTACAGGCGTATGGCACGGAGCAAGCTGGAACTTCATTCTGTGGGGACTTGTCCTGTTCGGACTGATAATGCTCGAAAGATTCGTGATCGGCGACTTCCTCAATAAGTACAGGATCGCAGGTCATCTGTATATGTTCCTTGTGATACCGCTGACGTGGCTCATCTTTGCAGTCACCGATTTCAGTCAGCTCGGCGTCTACTTTTCAAGACTTGTTCCGCTGTTCCCCGTCAAGACCTATGCGGTCATGGAAAAGGATTATGTGAAATATCTCGGCATTTACTGGAAATATTTCCTTGCGTGCTTTGTTTTCTCGACCAATATCCCTGAGAAGATCTATAAAAAGATAAAGAGTTCGTTCTTCTGCGTGATATTGCTTCTCATAGCATTCTGGGCATCCGTTTATTGTATGTATATGGGCATGGATGACCCGTTCCTGTATTTCAGATTCTAAGGAGACTTCGTTTATTATGAATAAATTCAAACAGTGTGCATATACTCTGCTTCTGTTGTTTACGTGCTTCATTGCATCGCCGTTCATTATCCACAGGATATGGAAAACGAGCGCTTTTGCAGAGAAGCCTGCCGCATCTGCTCCGCTTGTGGTGGAGAAACAGGACAAAACAGAGGAAGCGTCAGTTCCCGACAGCCAGTCAGAAACTCTGCCGGAGGGTACTGCCCTTGCGACAACGGCAGATGGTGAAACTCAGAACGAGGCAGCAGAAACCACTGCTGTTCCAGCTCAGCCGGACATCTTTGCAGAAAGCGATCTCGCTTACTTCGATGATGCACTTTTTATCGGCGATTCCCGTACAGTCGGAATTAAGGAATACGGCGATTTCAAGAGCTCCGACTTCTTCTGCACCGAAGGACTTGCAACAGATAAGATCAATCAGACCACAGTGGACGGCAAGACCTTTGATGATTTCATTGATTTAAAGCAGTACGGAAAGGTGTATGTGATGCTCGGAATCAATGAGGTAGGCAACGATCATGAGTATGTGCTTACATCGTACCGCGCTATCATCGAGAAGCTGAAGGTCCACCAGCCTGATGCAATCATTTACGTTCAGGCAAATCTTCATGTAACATCCTATGCTGAAAACGGCGTTATCACAAATGCCGCTATTGATGACATCAATAACGGTATCGCGTCCCTCGCCGACAACAAGCGTGTGTTCTACATTGACATCAATGAATTATACAATGATGAGTATGGTTACTTCAACCAGAGCTACACAAACGACGGAATTCATCCGATGGGAATGTACTACACTCAGTGGTGCGAATGGCTCTGTACAAAGACCGTTCAGAAGGATATGATACAGACATCAACTGAAACAGCAGAATAATTCTGTGGGCTTCGCCTTCGTGAGTTGAAGCAGATCGGTTGATGAGCAGGATATTTACACGACATAGTGTTGAACTGTTCAGGCTTGGAAAAGTGTTATAAGAAAACTCCGGAAGCTCATGAAATATGAAGCTTTCGGAGTTTTTTCAGGCTCAATTGCGGCCCTTAAATAAAAAAACGCGGCTCAGAAAAAACTGGACCGCGAATTTGTGTGTGTCTGTTTGACGCTGTATATGTGTTACAATTCAGATACGGTATGAAGCGCAGAAAAAATCGCGGCTCAGAAAACTGAACCGCGAAATTGCGCGCGCCCGCTTGGCGCTGGAGGCGCCACCCAGATTTGAACTGGGGAATCAGGGTGTTGCAGACCCTTGCCTTACCACTTGGCTATAGCGCCGATGGAGCGGATTACGAGGCTCGAACTCGCTACCTCCACCTTGGCAAGGTGGCGCTCTACCAGATGAGCTAAATCCGCTTCTTGAACGACCTGGATGAGACTCGAACTCACGACCTCCGCCGTGACAGGGCGGCGTTCTAACCAACTGAACTACCAGGCCATATGGGAACTACAGGGCTCGAACCTGTGACCCTCTGCTTGTAAGGCAGATGCTCTCCCAGCTGAGCTAAACCCCCGACCATATTTGTGTCGCCTGACGACTTGTATATTATACCACACCCCGAAAGTTTTGTCAAGCATTTTTTTGCATTTTATAATAATATTTTTTCAGCAGCCGGTAATCAAGTATATGTATGGAAGATAACGCTGATGAAAAAATCCGGGACAGATGTTCTGTCCCGGATTCTCAGGTATGATAAAAACGGATTGCTGTTAGCGATTTGCCGAAAGGGGCTCCATTTGGTGCGCTTCCTTTAGTGGGAATTTCGGGTCACCGAGCCGTGAACTCACGGCGCATATTCGGTAACCTGCGAAACCGCCAAAGGGGGCTCCCCTTTGTGACTTACTTTATCGGAAGCTCGCTTACCGATATGATATTTGCATCGACCTTTTGCAGAGTGAATGCATCGTTGCCTGTGATGCCGTCGCCGTTGTTGTATACGTCAGCGTTTATCATTCCCTGCGGCTTGAGACCATATTTATCCTTGTTGCCGATGTGCTGGAGGATAGCTACTGCATCTGCGATAGTGACCTTATCGTCGAGATTTGCATCTCCCCAGAGTATGTCATCGTCAGGAGCGGCAGTTGTCTCTGTCGTGGTAGTTGTTTCTGTTGTAGTAGTTTCTTCGGTTGTGGTAGTAGTTGTTGTGGTTGTTGTGGTAGTTGTTTCGGTTGTTGTCTCGGAAGGCTTTTCAGCGGCAAATGCTGTATAGTTCATACAAGCACCGTTCATTCCGTTGGTGCCGAGAGTGAGTGTGCCGCCTGCACTTACATCCATTGCATAGAGGGTGAAGGCTCTTATGGCTTCGCTGTCGTTGATCTCGACTACCTCGTTCATTCTGCGGAAGCTTCCGAGCCATGAGGGAGGATTCGTAACTCTCTGGTCGAGTGCGACATAAACTGTGATATCCTTTGCAGCAGTGATAACAGCGAGGTCAGAATCGGTTTTCTTTGAGTCGCAGGCTGTAAGGATATGTTCGCTGCCGTTCAGATATGAGGGAAGCGAAGCGATAGTGTGCTCGCGGTCGGCATAAGCCTTGCCGCCCTGCTGAGTGTTTTCTGTGATATTCCAGAGGAAGCCGTATGATGCGTCTTTCGGCTCAAGCTTGCTGATGAGAGTGCTCTTTATGCCTTCCTCGGGCTGATACGGGTCATCGCCGGGCTGACCGGGTGTCACGCTGCCTGAGTTGTAAGCCTTCTGCTGCATACGTCCTGCAAGCTCCTTGACAGTTGACTTTGCCTGGTCGGGAGTCTGAGCAGTGTAGCTGTACATTTTGAGGTCAAAATTGTCGTAGCCCTGTCCGCCGGATTTGAGATTGTTTATCTGAGCGGAATCATTGCGGCTGTAGACTATCTTGTATGCAAGTCCGCTGCCCATTGAGCAGCTGTCGAATTTGTCATTGAATGACTTGATAGTGCCTGAATACTCGTCATTGCCCATATTGACAGCATCGAGCGGGAGATTTGTCTTTTCATAGTAGTTGGATTCGGAGAACACCTTTGAGTTGTAAGAAGCACCGATTCCGTACTGCTTGTTGTTGTAGAAGTAGTTGTTATAGCTGTGAACGTGAGCGTTTCTTGCACGGGGATTACGTGATTCAGTATTATTGAACCAGTTGTGGTGGTAGGTGATCCAGTCCTGCATGTGTGTCGTGCCGCCGCCGACGAGGGAGGTCTTGTGGCAGTTCTGATAGATATTATATGAAACTGTTACATATTCGGTCCACTTGATATCGGTCGAGCCGTCGCCGTCTGCCTTGTCGGCGTCAACGATGCCGTTGCCTGCATAAGCATTGTAGCCTGATTCGATCGTGTTGTTGTGTATCCACATATGCTCCGACTTGTTGTCGGAAGAACCTGTCATAGATATGCCGTCATCGGGGTACTTTCCGAGCCAGAGGTTGCGTACCTCGCAGCTCTTTGAACGCTTCATTTCAAAGCCCCATTTATCAAGATTTGTGTCGTAGCCGATACCCTCAATGGTAACGTTCTCGGCGTTCTGGAGATAGAGCATATTCGAGCCGTCGTTCTGCTGACCGTTGTTAGCCTTGGCTCCCTTGGGAACGTCGAGCTTGCCTATGAAGCGGAAAACGACATGCTTGGGCTTTGCACTGTAGAATATATCGTAAAGACCTGTTTTTCCGCCGTATGTTATGCTGTCCTTGTTTGAGTTGGTGACATAGATCACGGTCACGCCGGATTTGAGCGTACCGTCATCGTTGTAAGCTCCGACGCCCTGATAATTGTAGTGAGCATACCCGCTGCGGTCGAATGCCATTGTAGTGATCGTGCAGACAGCTGCTCCGCTTGAGCCTTCGACCTTGACATCATATTTGGTATTGCCCTTGAGTCCGGGAATATCAACACGGCTGCCGCGGATGAGCTGCGAGTCAACAGCGGTATATGAGCCTGTGCCTGAGAGTGCGTAGCTGACTTTGACATTGCTGCCGAGCTTGGAGCTGTCCCACTCAACGAATGCTTCCTCAAACCAGCCGCCGCAGAGCTTGATGGCATCTGTGACATTGGGGTTGTCAGGCTGCTGAGGTGTGGAATCTCCGTTGATGTATGAGGGAGTCCAGTTGTTCATGTAGCTCTTGATGTTGATGTTGGCTGCATCGTTATCGGAAACGGTATGACCTTTTCTCTGTGAGAGGTCAACTCTTGTTCCGTTGGAGAGCTTTGTGCCGTTTTCCTTGAAGCCGTCAACTGTTTCGGGCTGAACGCCGCTCATGGAATACCAGCCTTCAGCGCGGATCATGTTGCTGTTCTGGAGAGTTGTGTTAACAAAGAGGACCTTTGCTGTCTGTGCCCACGGTCTGCCGAGATAGCCGGGAGTAACGGAAAGCTGTGAGTTAGCAGTTACCTTGCAGTTGGTGAACAGATAGCCTGTGTACGGGTCGCCCTGACTTCTTGCTGCGGTGATATAGCCGCCTGTTGTGCCTGAGCTGTAGCCCTTCCAGCGAAGCTCACAGCTGTCGAATACAGCGTTGCTTCCGCCGAATATGTAGTCTGTCTGTCCTTCGATCAGGCAGTTCTTATAGTACTGTGGTGAGCCGCCTGTATAGAGCGTATCCTGACTTGACAGGAACTGGCAGTTAAGGAACTCACAGTATGATGTGTCAGCCGACAGAGCGGCAGCACGTTCTGTATACGCCTTTGATTTTACGTCAACGTTCTGATTGCGTTGAACGGTGAGTGTTTCGTTGGTGCATTCAACACCGTCAGCGAGCTCCTCGTTCGTGATATAGCGGTTGAAGGAGTTCTCAAAGACAATGTTCTTTGCCTTGAAGTTTGTTGCCTTGGGCCAGAGCTGTACTGTTGCGCCCCAGCGGTAGTTCGCAACATTCTTGCCTGACTTGGAGCGTGCAAGATTTGCATCATAGTAGCCCTTGGAGTTCGCACTGTAATACTTGTAGCCGATTCCGTAGTACCATGTGAGGACAGCGTTTCCCTTGGAGGGTTCATCGTTCACGAATGTGATGTACGGAGTCTGTACAACTACCTGCTGACGGTAAGTACCGGGAGCAATATGGATAGTTACACGGCTGCTTTCGCTTGAGGGATTGAGGCTTGCCGCCTTGTTTACGGCATCCTGAACTGTTGAGAAGTTGTTTGCCTTACCTGAATAGCCTACATACAGGTCTGTGCCTGCTGCATTTGCAGTCCTCTGAGGAAAGGCGAGGAGCTGACTTATCAGCATGCACACGACGGCAAGGACCGCCACAACAGTCAGAGTTTGCTTTCTTGCTCTGCTGTTCATAATAATACTCCTTTTCTGTGCCATAGCTGTTACCACTTGTTATGGCACCCTATTTTTCTATATTGTATCATATTATGAACACATTGTAAATGACTTTTTGTGTTGTGAAACTGACATATTATGCGGTACTTCTGAACGCTGTTACACGCAAAAAAGAGGCACGTCTGTGCCTCTTTTTTGTGTTGTATATGGCTGAGTGTTATCAGAAACTGAGCTGATTGCTGTCTCCGAGCTCTTTGGCAGGCTTGCCTGCTGAGGGGACGGACTTTGCACGGTATTTATCCAGCTCGGGAGCTTCCTCGGCAGTTATTGTTCTTGCAGAAGCAAGCTGAGTATTCTTTCTCAGCGTTATTACCTGTACTCCCATAGAGTCGCGTGTGGATTTGGGAAGTATCATTCCCGAGTTGAACACAAGTGCGTGTCCTGATGTGGTGCGGAGGAGTATGTCCGCATCCTCGCTGATGAATACTGCCGCTACGAGCGGAGACTTGTCCGAATAAGCATTTGCAAGCTTTCTGCGGTTTGTCTTGGTTTCGTAGGATTTCAGCGGTATCTTCGCAGCCTTGCCGTTCTCGAAGAAGAAAATAATATAGCCGCTGTAATCGGTTGTAGGTATCATCAGGCGGAGATTCTCGCACTCATCGAAGCCGAGCGTTGCAGGTACATAGTCGCCCATGACGCTTGCCTTGGTATCATCGAATGCACTTGCTCTGGACTTGTATGCCTGAGCTTTGTCCGAGAAGAATATGAGTTCGGTCTTGTTGGTCGCTTCAAAGGTCTGGCTGATATAGTCGCCGTCCTTGAGCTTCTGTTCGCTGCTCATACGGAGCGACTGCGGTGTTATCTTCTTGAAGTAGCCGTTGTCGGAGACGAACAGATTTACTGCATAATCAGGAGTATCGTCTGTATCCTCCTCGTCCTCTACGTCGGATTGGTAGTAGAAGAATGTACGTCTCGGCTGAGCATATTCTCCGGCAATCTTTTTCAGTTCCTCGATTATGATCCTGCGTATCTTCTTCTTGTCGCGGAGAATGTCCTCCATCTCAGCAATATCCTTGCGGAGCTGGTCTACCTCCTCTGTGCGGCGGAGAATATACTGGCGGTTGATATTGCGGAGCTTTATCTCTGCAACGTATTCAGCCTGTATATCATCGATGCCGAAGCCTATCATAAGGTTCGGAACAACGTCCGCTTCCTCCTCGGTCTCGCGGATGATTTTTATTGCCTTGTCGATGTCGAGGAGTATTTTTGAGAGAGCTTCAAGCAGGTGGAGCTTTTCCTTCTTCTTCTGGAGGTCGAAGTAGGTGCGGCGCATGACACATTCCTCGCGGAATGCAGTCCACTCTGTGAGTATCTCACGAACGCCCATTACCTTCGGAGTGCCTGCGATGAGGATGTTGAAGTTGCAGGGATAGCTGTCCTGAAGCGGTGTAAGGCGGTAGAGCTTCTGCATGAGCTTGTCGGCATCCGTGCCGCGCTTCTTCAGGTCTATGGTGAGCTTGAGACCGTTGATGTCGGTCTCGTCACGGACATCGGATATCTCGCGTATCTTGCCTGCCTTGACAAGCTCGATTATTTTGTCCTGAATCGCTTCAATGGTTGTGGTATAGGGTATCTGAGTTACTTCGATGCAGTTTGAGGATTTGTCGTAGCTGTACTTGGAGCGCACCTTGATACTGCCTCTGCCCGTTTCGTAGATCTTGTTCAGCTCCTCCTCGTCATAGAGCAGAAAGCCGCCTCCCGGAAAGTCGGGACCTTTCAGCGTACTGAGGATGTCGTGATTCGGGTCCTTCATGAGCGCGATCGTTGTTTCGCATATCTCCGCGAGATTGAACGGGCACACGTTGCTTGCCATGGATACTGCGATGCCCGTATTTGAGTTTACGAGCACGGTCGGGAACGTTGCAGGCAGCAGAGTCGGCTCCTGCATGGTGTTGTCGTAGTTGGGGACGAAATCGACTGTATCGTGGTCGATGTCACGGAACAGCTCATTGCATATCTTTTCGAGCTTTACCTCTGTATATCGTGAAGCGGCATAGCGTGTCTTGCTCGAATACTGCTTTCCGAAGTTGCCCTTGCTGTCGATATAGGGGTGGAGCAGAGATTCGTTGCCGCGTGTGAGACGCACCATTGTCTCGTATATCGCCTGGTCTCCGTGGGGATTGAGCTTCATCGTCTCGCCGACAACATTTGCAGACTTTGAGCGTTCCTTTTCGGGACTGAGCAGACCGCGCCTGTACATCATGTACAGGAGCTTTCGGTGAGAAGGCTTGAAGCCGTCTATCTCAGGGAGAGCTCTTGATATGATAACACTCATTGCGTACGGCATATAGTTGCTTTTGAGCACGTCGGTTATGTGCTGGTCAACAACGCTGCCGGAGCCTTCGATATACGCCTCGTGCTTATATGTGGGTGCCTTATCGGAAGAGTCCTTTTTTCTTGCCATGTGTCTGTTACTCCTTTATCTTACGAAATGTCAGCCAGCTCGAGGTAATCCGCGCCGTACTCGGAGATGTAGTCCTTGCGTCCCTGAAGGTCATCGCCGAGCAGCATCTCGAATATCTCTGCGGAGTCTCTGATGTCATCGACTGTTACCTTTATCAGTCGGCGTGTATCGGGATTCATTGTTGTAAGGCTCATCATGTCGGGCTCGTTTTCACCGAGACCTTTTGAACGCTGTATCGTGTGTTTCTTGTCGCCTATCATTTCAAGGATGTGCTGCTTTTCCTGTTCGGTGTAGGCGAAGTAGGTCTTTTCCTTTGTATTTATCTCAAAGAGGGGAGACTCGGCGATATATACGCAGCCCTCCTCGATGAGTCTGGGGGTGAGCCTGTAAAGCATGGTGAGTATCAGTGTGCGTATCTGGAAGCCGTCAACATCGGCATCGGTACAGATAACGATCTTGTTCCAGCGGAAGTTGCTGATGTCAAAGTTTGAGAGCTCCTTGTTGGCTTTTGAGGTGACTTCAACTCCGCAGCCGAGTACCTTTATCAGGTCAGTGATTATCTCGCTCTTGAATATCTTGGAATATTCAGCCTTCAGGCAGTTGAGTATCTTTCCGCGGACGGGAATTACCGCCTGAAATTCCGCGTTTCTTGCAAGCTTTACAGAACCGAGAGCCGAATCGCCCTCCACGATGTATAATTCGCGGCGTGCGACATCCTTGGTGCGGCAGTCCACGAACTTTTCGACCATATTTGCAAGATCGATTGTACCCGTGAGCTTTTTCTTCATGTTCTGACGGGTGCGCTCGGCGTTCTCGCGGCTGCGCTTATTGAGCAGCACCTGTTCTGATATTCTCTTGGCTTCGTCGGGATTCTCAAGGAAGTACACCTCAAGCTGATGACGGAGGAATTCGGTCATTGCCTCGCGTATGAACTTGTTGGTGATAGCCTTTTTTGTCTGATTCTCGTATGAAGTCTGTGTGGAGAACGATGATGAAATAAGAATGAGACATTCCTCAACGTCCTCGTACTTTATTTTGCTTTCGTTTTTCTGGTAGCCGTTCACGGATTTGATGTAGGTATCTATCTGAGCGGCGAATGCACGCTTCACGGCATCTTCAGGTGAGCCGCCGTGCTCAAGGAAGCTTGAGTTGTGGTAATATTCCGTCTTTTTGACCTTGTTCGAGAAGGTGAGTGCAACATCGAGCTTGACCTTGTATTCGGGCTTGTCCTCACGGTCCTTTCCGCGGCGTTCCGCAGTCCAGTGCTGGACCATGGTGAGAGCGTTTTCGCCTGCTATTTCGTTTACATAGTCGGTGATACCGTTCTCATAGAAGAACTCTGTTTCGTTGAAGCCGCCTGCTTCGTTTTCAGAGCGGAACACAAACAGGATATTGGGATTCACTACAGCCTGACGTTTCAGCATATCGTGGAAGAATTCATCGGAAACGCTGATATCGGTAAACACCTCGAGGTCAGGACGCCAGCGCGTTTTGGTACCTGTCTGTTTGCTTCTGACGGGTTCCTTTTTCAGTCCGCCGACATTGTTGCCCTTCTCGAAGCGGAGGTTGTATCTGAAGCCGTCACGGATGACCTCGACATCCATGAATTCGGAGGCAAACTGAGTAGCGCAGAGTCCGAGTCCGTTCAGACCGAGTGAAAACTCATAGCTGTCACCGCTCGGGTCATACTTGCCGCCTGCATACAACTCGCAGTAGACGAGCTCCCAGTTATAACGCTGCTCGGTGTTGTTGAAGTCAACGGGGCAGCCGCGTCCGAAGTCCTCGACCTCTATATCGTGGTTGCGGAAGTGTGTTATCACTATCTTGTTTCCGAAGCCTGCTCTTGCTTCGTCGATGGAGTTGGAGATGACCTCGAATATGGAGTGCTCGCAGCCGTCAAGACCGTCTGAGCCGAAAATGACCGCAGGACGCTTTCTGACTCTGTCCGCACCCTTGAGCATGGTGATACTGTCGTTGCTGTAATCCTTCTTTTTTGCCATAATATCACGTAGTCGGCATACACCGACGCTCCTTTCGTCACAGAAAAAATAATCCTTATTATTATATCATATCTGCAACGGATTTGCAATAGCTATATATTTTTTTGAGCGGCAGCCCTGCCGGACGCAAAAGAAATGCTGCCCGTCTGTATCGGCAGAGATGCCGTACTGTCGGGGCAGCAGTCTGTATGCTCTGAGCGAGCCTTTGGAGCGGCTCAGTAGGTTATCTGAAGGACGTACATTTCATTATCGCAGGAATATGTGAGAGTGCTGCCGAGGCCCGTATAGCCCGAAAGCTCCCATATTTCCTGTTCGTCAAAAAGACCGTGTATCGCTTTATTGAAGCTTTCTTCGTCCTCGAACATCATCTCTGCAACGCCTGTATCCGCATTGTCGGCGAGTATCCTGCCGACCTCCTCGGGAAGGTATCCGCGGAGATATGCGTTGTTCATAACGAAAAAGTTTTTGTCCATGGAATCGCAGCTCGGAATGAAATACTGATTGTCATTGATTGTCCTCGTGCGGAGCATAAGCTCGTCATTTATCATGAAGTAGTCATGCCTCAGCTTGTCATCCGTACCGGTTTCCATATCGGGGTCATCCCATGTGGTGTCCACCCAGTAGTAGTCTCCGTCAATTTTAACGTAATTCCATGCGTGACTGCCGCGGTCGCTCTTTCCCGTGCACATTCCGCATTCTATGCCGAGCATCTGCATTATGAGGCTGTAAGCCTCCGCATAGCCCTGACATACGGCGGAACCCTCAACAAGACAGCCGTAGGCATTTCCCCACAAGCCGTTGTGGTCCGCTTCGCGCTTATCGCTGGCGTAGCTGGTGTTGTTCACGATGTAGTCATGTACAAAGAGAGCTTTTTCGTAGTTGCTGCTTCCTGCGGGTATCTTTGATACTACGTTCTCGGCAGCCGATATGAGTTTGCCGTGCATGGTGCGGAGTTCATCCTCAGTGTAGTCGTTCAGTGTCATGAAGCTGACCTCGGTTGAGAATTTGTCCGTAGTGGTGACATAGCCGTCCAGCCAGAAGTATTCGGGATAGAAGTGCTGGACCATCTGCACAGCCTTATCCACCGAGTCCTGCTCTATCTTTGTATCAAATCCGGTAGTGTTGTTGAATTCCGCGAGAGAGGAACTAATTTCTTCAAAAATCATTTCGGTGGAATAGCTTTCTTCTGAGAAGCGGTCACTGTTGTCCTCTCGGCTTTCCGAAAGCTGCATAGCGGTGCATCCTGATATCAGGAGACTTACCGCGATTATTATGGCAGCAAGAAACAAGCCGTGCTTTGTCATACTGTTTTCATTCATGTCAGAAGTAGATAACTACAGCAAACATATTGTCTTCACGGAAATAATCCACTGAATCGCTGTCAATATTGGATGCCTTGGATATCTTGTTGTCATCAAAGAGGTCATACAGAGCAGTCTTGTATGTTTCGTAGTCCGCAAACATAAACTCGCAGTGCTCTTTTCCTGCACAGCTTTCAATGTAGGAGATGACCTTGTCACGGTCATATTCGGTAAAGTATGAGCCGTTCTTTACATAGTAGTTATCGTCAGTTGAGGTGCAGTCAGGGAAGTAGCCCTGAGTCCAGTCAATATTTCTTGAACGCATGAGCATATCGCTGTTGACGAGACAGTAGATGTGTTCAGGCTCGTGCTTTGCGTGGTCATCCCATGTCGTGTCTATCCAGTAGTATTTTCCGTTGAGCTTAACGTAGTTCCATGCGTGATTTGAGCCTGTGCAGATACCGCTTTCGATACCGAGCTTGTTCATTATGAGAGTAAATGACTCGGCGTATCCCTCGCATACAGCACTTCCGTCAACAAGACAGCCGTATGTGGTATGATACAGACCGGGCTTGTCGCTTGCTGCACCTGCGTAGTCATAGGTGGTATTGTCAACTATGTAGTCGTGAACATACAGTATCTTGTCGTAATCGCTTCCCGACGGAGTGTTTGCGACGATCTCGTTTACCTTCTCATCGAGCTTTGCCGCCATATCAGGTATATCTTCTTCCTCCAGACCTTCAAGGAAGCCGAGCGCGATCTTTGAGCCGTCGGTAACGGTCGAAGCGGAATACCGCTTGCCGAGCCAGAATATTTCGGGATGGTCGCTCGGAAGATGAGCGAGTGCCTTTTTGACATCCTGATTGGTAACGTGAGTGCTGACGATGCACGATGATTTGAACTGGAGTATCTCGTCGCACATTTCGTGGTACCATTCGTTTCCGTTCATTTCCTCGCCTGTTATTGTAATATCGGAGGGGATCTCGTTAGCAACGGGTTCAACAGGCTCCTTGATATGTTCTTTCTTTGGTGCGGAGCAGCCTCCGAGCAAGAATAATGATGCGGCTGCTGCTGCGATAAGTCTGGTAGATCTCATTGTATTTCACTATATCCTTTCAATTAATGTTACATTTTCAGCCCTTCAAAGTTCTGGTCAAGAAATGTCGCTGAAGCGCGGAACTTCTCCTTTTCATCGTCGGTAAGCGACAGCTCAAGTACCTCCTTGACACCGTTCCTGCCGATGATGCACGGTACTCCGATGAACACGCCGCGGCTGTCATATTCGCCGCAGAGCTTTGCCGAAACGGTAAGAACACTGTTTTCATCCCCGAGGATAGCTTTGACTATTCTTGTGACAGCCATTCCGATGCCGTAGTAGGTCGCACTTTTGGCTTCGATTATCTTGTAGGCGGCAGTCCGTACCTGTTCCTCTATCTTATTCATATCGTCAGCGGTATATGAGTTTCTCGGATCGGCGAGTATCTCCGTAACCTGCTTGGTCGCAAGCATCACCTGCGAAAGCGGTACGAATTCGCTGTCTCCGTGCTCACCTATGACATAAGCGTGGATATTCTTGGGATCGACGGTAAAGTAGTCACCGAGGAGGTAGCGCAGCCTTGCTGTATCGAGCGAGGTGCCAGTACCGATGACGCGTGAAGCTCCGAAGCGTGAGAGCTCATAGGTCACTCTTGTCATTATATCCACAGGGTTTGTGGCAACAAGGAAGATACCGTCAAAGCCTGATTTCACGACAGGAGTGATTATCGAGCGGAAAACGTCCGTATTGCGGCGGAGCAGGTCGAGGCGTGTTTCACCGTTCTTCTGTGCAACTCCTGCGGCGATAACGATAATATCGGCATCAGCGCAGTCGTGGTAGTCGCCTGCATATATCTTCATATTGGACTTGGCAAAGGCGAGACCGTGGTTCAGATCCATAGCTTCGCCCACAGCCTTCTCCTTGTTCACATCAATGAGTACGAGCTCATTGCATATGCCGCCCTGATTAACGAGTGCGTAGGCAAAGCTCATACCGACCATTCCTGTGCCGATGAGGACTATTTTTCTTCTGTCACTGTTCATGTTACCGCTCCTTTGCAGTATTCTGTATTTAGTTTATCGTTTTTTTCTTATGTTGTCAAGCTGTTTATTGCTGTCATAGCAAAACATCAGTCCGTATCGCTTTGCTGTTTTTTCTGTTTTCTGAGTCCTGATCTTATCCCTGAGAGGATAATTTCACGGGCAGCTATCGCATCTTCCTTTGAGAGCGGAGGAGTGTCGGGCAGAGGATATGCCATTCCGAGCTTCTCATACTTTGGCTTTGCCATGTCATGATATGGCAGTACATCCAATGCCTTGATGTTCCTGAGCGTGGAGAGAAATACCCCGAGGCGGAAGAGCTCGTCGCGGCTGTCTGTTATTCCGGGGACTACCACATGACGTATCCACACGGGTATGTCAAGGTCGCGGAGATGCTCTGCAAACTTCAGTATTTTTGTGTTTCCGATGCCTGTGAGAGCCTTGTGGCTTTCGTTGTCGATGTGCTTGATATCGAGCATGACGAGGTCGGTGTATTTCAGCACCTCGTCAATTCCGGCACTGTTTTCCTCAGACCACACTCCCGCTGATGTGTCAAGGCAGGTGTGAACGCCCTTTGACTTGGCAAGGCTGAACAGCTCAGCAAGGAATTCTGCCTGTGCGAGCGGTTCTCCGCCCGTAGCGGTAATACCGCCCGATTGCAGGAACTCCCTGTACGAGTCATACTCGTGCATAAGCTCCTCGGCTGTTGTTTCTCTGCCGCCGCTGAAGTCCCACGTATCGGGGTTGTGACAGTATCTGCACCTCATCGGGCATCCCTGAAAGAATACGACAAATCGTATACCGGGACCGTCAACTGTACCGAAGCTGTCTGTGGAGTGTATGCGTCCGGTCATGTGAGCACCTCTCTTGCACGTTCCAGCAGGGCTTCACGCTCGTTGGGAAGCTCACCGTCTATGACGAGACCGAGCAGGTCGTTCAGACATTCACCGATCTGTCTGCCCTGTGCGCCGAGCGACATTATATCGTTGCCGTTCACGGCAAGCTGCCGCAGATCCATACATTCGTTTTCCCGAATGAACTGTCTGCCAAGCTGCGCGCACTCGTCAAACCAGTCATTTTCGGGCAGGACAAATTCGTTCTTTGCGAGATTGTCGGATTTCATAACTTCGATAAGACGGAAGAAGTTTTCCTCTCCGAGTTTTGAGATGAGCCGCTTTATCTGCTTTTCAGATACTATCTTGTCACTGTGCCGTTCTATCAGGGCACATACGTCGGAGATGACGGAATTATCCCAGCGGAGCCTTCGCATTATGGTTTCGGTCGCTTTTGCACCTGCTCCCGCGTGTCCCTTGAAATGACCGGAGCCGTTTTCATCGAGCCTGAACATCTGCGGCTTGCATATATCGTGGAAGAGCATGGCGGTACGGACTGTCACATCTTGCGGAGCGGCTGCAACAGCGCGGACAGTGTGCTCATAAACGTTGTATCTGTGGTAGCGCGAATGCTGCTCAAAGTCGAAGCTTTCGCGCAATTCGGGGATTATCTGTGCGATGATCTCCCTGTATTCGAGAGCCGTTTCAGCGAAATCTGTTCCCATAATCATTTTTGACAGCTCATCACGGCATCTTTCACGTGAAATATTGTCAAGAAGTCCGCGCAGTTCAAGAGCTGCTGCTGCGGTCTGTTTTTCAATGCTGAAGCCGAGCACTGATGCAAAGCGGACAGCTCTCAGGATACGGAGCGCATCCTCGCCGAATCGCCTTTCAGGCTCGCCGACTGCACGGATAAGACGTGCTTGCAGGTCGTTTCGTCCGCCGAACGGATCATAAAGCTCGCCGCGGACATCCATAGCCATTGCATTTATTGTGAAATCGCGGCGTGCGAGGTCTTCCTCAAGCGACGAGGTGAAGCGCACAGAATCGGGACGGCGAGAGTCGCTGTAGCTTCCGTCAACGCGGAAGGTGGTTATCTCGAACGGGACACCGCTGCGGACAGCAGTCACAGTGCCGTGTTTCAGACCTGTCGGAATGACCTTGAGTTCGGAGAAGACCGACATTATCTGCTCGGGGAGAGCCGAGGATGTGATATCCCAGTCGTTTACTGTGCGCCCGAGGAGCATATCCCGCACGCAGCCGCCGACGATATATGCTTCAAAGCCTGCTGCTTCGAGTTTATTGAGAAAATATGCATATTCTGTGCTGTTATCCATTTTATCAGCTCCTCCGATACTTTTTCATTCATTATACCACACTGCACTGAAAAAGGCAATATCGCAGAATGAGGATTCTGATATATGCAAAGGCAAGAGGTACGTTTGTTCACAAAATGTTCAGAAATTATGGATTGTTTTTGTTGACAAAACAGATGAAAAGTGTTATAATAATAACATATCAACTGAATATTGACAAGGGGAGCTGTCTGTAGGGATGGCTCTTTTCTGTATTCAGGAGGAAAATGCCATGCATCCGCAAAAGAGTACGGGTGAATACACGGCAGGATATTCATGATAATATAAAGGCAACACTGCAGAGTCTATATGCAGTATTGTCCTGATCAAAGGAATTTTGTGAGCAGGAGGTACAGTATGGCATCCGAAGCAGTAAAAAAAATACTTGAAGCCGAATCCGAAGCGGAAAGACGCTCTGCGGAGGCTCGCGCCAGAGCTGACAGTATAGTTTCAGAAGCTCAGCAGAGTGCATCTATCAATGTTCAGAAGCGGCTTTCCGATGCGAAAACGGAGATCGGCAGACTGCGCGACGAGAACCGCCGCAGGCTTGAAGAATATACAGAAGAATCTGAAAAGAAGTGCGCTGATGAACTCAGGGAGCTTGAAAAGACTGCGGCTTTAAATTCGGAAAAAGCCGTAGAAGCCATAATCAGCGGATATTTCAGCTGATCTGTGATCCGTTCAGTTAAAGGAGGGTGATATTGTAGATGGCAAAGCTCAGAATGAAAAAGATCGAGCTGATAGCACCGCTTACCGACAGTAAAGAGATCATTGAACTGCTGCAGCGGCGCGGCGTTGTGGAGCTGTGCAGGGCAGAAGATGACTGCCTTGAGCAGACCAACGTTGCCGCGGTCACGGGTTCATTCGACAAATTCCGCACATCAGCCATACAGGCACTTGATATGCTGGATAAGTATGTGCCCGAGAAAACGTCTGTTGCAGATATGTTCGGCGGCCGCACTGAGATCGACAAGCATGATTTCGGGAGCCGTGCGGCTCAGCTTGAAAAAATCATGAACTCTGCTAATGAGATACTCAGGTGCGGCAGGATCATAACCGATTCCGAATCAGAGCGTCAGCAGCTTATGATAAAATGTGACACGCTGCGTTCGTGGGAGGGCCTTGATGTACCGCTGAATTTCCGCGGTACGGAGACCACATCGGCGTTCATCGGAACGGTCCCGTATCAGATAACTGCCGATGAGCTTGAGGCACAGCTTCCCGAGGGAACGTGTGCAGAGGTCGTGTCCGCGGCAAAGGATCAGACGAATCTGTTTGTTCTTTGCTGCAAGGACAGGAAACAGGAGTGTGAGGACGGACTCAGAAAGCTCATGTTTGCTGAGTTCGGTGAGAGTGAGAGGTGTTCTCCTGCCGAGCTGATCGCAAAGCTCGGTTCTCAGTGTGAGGAGCTTGAAAGAAAGCGCGACGGGGCTGAAAAACGTATCGGTGAGCTTGCAGAGTCACGCGGTGACCTGAAATTCGCTGCCGATTATCTCACGATGCGCAAGGATAAGTATGATGCGCTGAATTCGCTCGGCTTCACAGAAAGTACATTTGTGCTGACGGGATTCATTCCCGAGAAGTACTGTGAGAGCCTGCGCAAGGAGATAGAGGCAGATCACACTGCATACATCGCATTCACAGATCCGTCAGAGGACGAGGATGTGCCTGTACTGCTTGAGAACGGACGGTTTTCTGCTCCGCTCGAGGGCGTGACTGCAATGTATGCGATGCCGTCGAAGGGAGATGTTGACCCGACTCCTGTAATGGCGTTTTTCTACTATCTGCTGTTCGGCATGATGCTGTCGGACGCAGGCTACGGCATAATCATGGTCATCGGAACAATGATCGCACTTAAAAAATTCAGACTTGAGGAAAGCATGAGAAAGACTCTCGTAATGTTCCGCAACTGCGGCATTTCGACCGTTATCTGGGGCGCACTGTTCGGAAGCTGGTTCGGCGACATCGTTCAGGTGGTAGGCAAGCAGTTCTTCGACAAGGATATCGGAAGCATAGCATTATGGTTCCAGCCGCTCGACGATCCCATAAAGCTGCTGCTTTTCTCGTTCGGGATAGGTATTCTTCACCTTTTTCTCGGAGTGGCGGTCGCTTTCTATATGTCATGGAAGGACGGGCGCAGGCTTGACGCTGTATTCGATGCCGTACCGATATACCTTATAATACTGGGCGTTGCTCCGCTCGGAGCAGGCATACTCACCGATGTGCCGCAAACACTGAAGACCATCGGCGGATATATGCTGATTGCAGGAGTGATACTGCTTGTGCTGACAGCGGGGAGAAGCTCCAGGAACATTTTGGGCAAGCTGTTCGGAGGTCTGTACGCTCTGTACAACACGGCTACGGGCTGGCTGAGCGACATTCTTTCATATTCGAGACTTCTTGCTCTCGGACTCGCAACAGGCTCAATAGCGAGCGTTATCAATCTCATCGGCACTATGCCCGAAAACAAAGTGATAAAGCTGGTTCTGCTGATAGTTGTCTTTATTGTCGGACACACAGCAAATCTTGCGATAAATCTTCTCGGCGCGTATGTCCACACAGACAGGCTTCAGTTCGTTGAGCTGTTCTCGAAGTTCTACACGGGCGGCGGCAGAGAATTTGAACCACTGACTGTAAATACCAAATATCTTAAATTCAAGGAGGAAAAATTCAATGACTAACGGACTTGTACTTGCTATCTTAGGAGCGGCTCTTGCCGCACTTCTCGCAGGCATCGGCTCAGCAAAGGGCGTAGGACTCGTAGGTGAGGCGGCTGCGGGCGTTGTATCGGTTGATCCGTCCAAATTCAGCAAGGTGCTGATACTTCAGCTCCTTCCCGGTACACAGGGACTCTACGGACTTCTTGCAGCTATCCTGATGCTCAGCCGTATCGGTGTCATCGGCGGAAGTCCTGCCGAGCTGACAGCTGCTCAGGGCATGATGTTCCTTATTGCTGCTCTTCCTATTGCTGTTGTTGGACTTATCTCAGCCGTTTTCCAGGGAAGAACTGCGGCAGCAGGCGTGGGAATAACAGCGAAGAAGCCTGAGCATAACGGCAAGGGTATCATTATGGCGGCTATGGTCGAGACCTATGCTATTCTCGCACTGCTTATCTCAATACTTCTCATTTACAACATCAAAATCTGAACACGGAGGTGCAGGATATGTCAGGACTCGAAGAGATACTGAATATTATCGGCTCTCAGCAGAAGCAGACCGAGGAAAACCTTGTTGCCGCAGCAGAGCGCAGGGCATCTGCGATATTATATGACGGAAACAAAAACGCGGAAAAGGCTTACGAGGAACATTTCAGGAAGATGAGCGAACAGCTCGGGCGTGATTTTGACAATGCCTGTTCGTCTGTGGACACATCAAAGAAACGACGTATCCTCGAACGTAAAATATCGCTTATTGACGAGACTGTTGAGGCTGCCGTTGAAAAGCTTGACAAGCTGCCTGACAGCGAATACTTTGCAGTCATCGGACAGCTTGCGGAAAAACGTCTCAGAAAAGGCGAGGGAGTGCTCTCACTCAGCGGACGTGACCTCAGCCGCCTGCCTGACGGTTTCATAAAGGGACTTTGCGAGGCAGCAGAAAAGGCGGGCGGAAGCATCCGCCTCGATTCCGTTCCCGCAGAAATAGAAAACGGCTTTATACTCACCTACGGGCTTATCTCCGAGAACTGCAGCTTCCGTGCGGTCATCGAGGCAGAGCGTGAGGGTGTGAGAGATACTGCCGCAAGAGTATTGTTCGGGCAGGTGGAATGATGAGTACCACAAGATATGCTGATGCAGTTGCGGCTGTGCGCGCCATGGAGAATTTCCTGCTCAGACGCAGCGACCTTGAACAGCTTATTAATACAGAATCGGAAAGTGAGCGCAGTAATATCATTGCCTCACGCAGAGGTACAGGAGCTGAGGAGCTTTCCCTTGAGAGCGTATGGGAGCTCATACGCGGATATGCTCCCGACTGCGATGAGCTGCGTATCCTCCTGTACAGGAACGACTTCCACAATCTGAAGGCTGCACTGAAGTCGATGATAGCAGGCAGAGAGCCGCATGGCTGTTACGTTCGGCCGACAGGTCTCGACCTTGATACGCTGTGCCCTGTGCTTGCAGCGAAGGAGTATGAGAAGCTTCCTCAATATATCAGGAGCACGGCTGAGGAAACGTATGAGCTTCTGACAAGAACGCTCGATGGTCAGCTTGCCGACTCGCTCGCAGATACAGCCTGCATGAGGGCAATGCAGAGAGATGCTGACAGATATGGCAGCAGCTTCATGAAAAGGTTTGCGCAGCTTACAACGGTATGTGCGGATATAAAGACAGCTTACAGGTGCAGTATCATGAAGAAGCCGCTTTCATTTATTGAGACGGCTGTCTGCGGAAGCAGTGAACTCGACAGGGATCAGCTTGTCCGCGCATCGCTCGGCGGAACAGCCGTACTGCTCGGCTTCCTTGAAAGCGCAGGCTACGGTCAGGCGGCAGGACTGCTTGCAGAGTCGCCTGCAAAGTTCGAGAAGTGGTGTGACGATGCGATAATGGAGCTTGCCTGCACTGCGCGTATGCAGCCATTCGGAGCCGAGCCGCTCGCCGCTTATTATATCGCGGCAGAAACAGAGCTGAAGAACCTGCGCATAATAAGTGTCTGCAAGGAAGCAGGCATCGACAGGGATACTATCACGGAAAGGATGAGAACGCTGTATGTCTGATACGAATTACAAGACCGCCGTTAT
This sequence comes from Ruminococcus sp., assembly GCA_024403935.1. Taxonomy (GTDB): domain Bacteria; phylum Bacillota; class Clostridia; order Oscillospirales; family Ruminococcaceae; genus Ruminococcus. The sequence goes on from JAKSQV010000011.1 coordinate 33,695, forward strand.
CGGCGATACCGCAAGCGTGTCGGGATTTGCGGCACTCGGACTGTCCGTGTTCTGCGAGACAGACGGAACAAAGATATCAAAGCTTATCAACAGGCTCGCGGCAAATGATTTTGCTGTGATATATATCACCGAACCGGCTGCGGCTCTCGCCGCTGACACAATAAAAAATTACAGGAGCAGCAGACTTCCGTCGATAGTACTGATACCTGCTGTCAAGGGCAATACAGGAGACGGAATGAGAGCTCTGCATGAGGCGGTCGAAAAGGCTGTCGGTTCGGATATCCTTAACTGAGAAAGGAGAATCAGCTTTGGCAAGTTCAGGAAAAATAATCAAGGTCTCAGGACCTCTCGTTGTTGCTGAGGGAATGAGAGATGCAAATATGTTTGACGTTGTGCGCGTCAGCGACAAGCGTCTTATAGGTGAAATAATCGAGATGCACGGTGACCGTGCTTCCATACAGGTCTACGAGGAGACTGCCGGTCTCGGTACAGGTGAGACTGTGGAATCCACAGGAGAGCCTATGAGCGCGGAGCTCGGTCCCGGACTCATCGGCAGCATCTATGACGGTATACAGCGTCCGCTGGATGATATACGCAGGATATGCGGAAACAACCTTGCGCGTGGAGTTGAAGTTCCTTCCCTCAAGCGCAGCAGAAAGTGGAAATTCACTCCTTCTGTAAAGGCAGGCGAGGAGGTCGTGGGCGGAGATATTATCGGTACTGTTCCCGAAACCGACATCGTTCTGCATAAAATAATGGTGCCCAACGGCGTGAAGGGCAGAGTGAAGTCGATAAAAGAGGGAGAGTATGCCGTTGATGAGACGGTGTGCGTTCTCGAAACCGAAAACGGTGAAAAAGAGCTTACAATGATGCAGAAATGGGGCGTCAGAAGCGGCAGACCTTACAGCAGAAAGCTCTCACCTGATATGCCGCTTGTGACGGGACAGCGCGTTGTTGACTGCCTGTTTCCGATAGCAAAAGGCGGAGTTGCAGCTATTCCCGGACCTTTCGGAAGCGGCAAGACCGTCACTCAGCACCAGCTTGCAAAGTGGGCTGAGGCTGATATAATCGTGTACATCGGCTGCGGAGAGCGCGGCAATGAGATGACGGACGTTCTGAACGAGTTCCCTGAGCTTATCGACCCGAAAACTGGCAAATCGCTCATGGAGCGCACGGTGCTGATCGCAAACACCTCGGATATGCCTGTTGCGGCGCGTGAAGCATCGGTATACACGGGAATAACTATCGCCGAATACTACCGCGATATGGGCTATTCAGTGGCACTTATGGCGGATTCCACCTCGCGTTGGGCAGAGGCTCTGCGCGAAATGAGCGGCCGTCTTGAGGAAATGCCCGGCGATGAGGGCTACCCTGCCTACCTCGGAAGCCGTCTTGCCCAGTTCTATGAGCGTGCAGGACGCGTTATCTCCAAGGGCAGTGAGGGCAGGGAAGGGGCTCTTTCCGTTATCGGAGCTGTTTCCCCTCCCGGCGGAGATATATCCGAGCCTGTTTCGCAGGCGACACTGCGTATCGTCAAGGTGTTCTGGGGACTTGACTCGAATCTCGCTTATCAGCGTCACTTCCCCGCTGTAAACTGGCTGACGAGCTACTCGCTGTATGCGGATTCACTTGCGGACTGGTACGACAATAACGTTTCCAAGGAGTGGATGCCGTCGCGCGCAAGGTTTATGTCTATCCTCCACGACGAGGCGGAGCTGAAGGAGATCGTCAAGCTCATCGGCATGGATGCTCTGTCGGCAGGCGACCGCCTGAAGATGGAGACTGCACGTTCTATCCGTGAGGACTTTCTGCACCAGCTTGCATTCCACGAGATTGACACCTACACCAGCCTGAAGAAGCAGCTTTACATGATGAAGCTGATACTCATGTTCAATGACGAAGCGGAGGCTGCTGTCGGCAAGGGCGCGGACATCGAAGCTGTTGCCGGGCTGCCTGTGCGCGAGAAGATAGGACGCTTCAAGTATGTTCCCGAGAATGAGACCGACCACGAATTTGAAAGCATATCCGTTGAAATATCCGCTGAGCTCAACGGGCTGCTGATCAAGGAGGAAGACTGATGCCAAGAGAATACAGAACGATCGAGGAGGCAGCAGGACCGCTGCTGCTTGTAAAGGATGTTGAAAATGTCACCTATGGCGAGCTTGCGGAAATAAGGCTCTCGAACGGCGAAAAGAGACGCTGCCGCGTGCTTGAGATAGACGGCAGCAACGCCCTCGTACAGCTTTTTGAGAATGCCGCAGGTATCAACCTCAAGGACAGTGCCGTCGTTTTTTCGGGGCATCAGATGGAACTCGGCGTGTCGGAGGATATGCTCGGACGTGTATTTGACGGCCTCGGCAGACCTATTGATGACGGTCCTGAGATAATCCCCGACAAGCGCATGGACGTAAACGGTCTGCCAATGAATCCCGTAGCGCGTAAATACCCGCAGGAGTTCATTCAGACAGGCGTTTCGGCAATAGACGGACTCAATACGCTCGTCCGCGGACAGAAGCTTCCCATTTTTTCGGCAAGCGGACTTCCGCACGCACAGCTTGCGGCTCAGATAGCACGTCAGGCGCGTGTGCTCGGCGATAATGAGCAGTTTGCGGTCGTATTTGCCGCTATGGGCATCACATTTGAGGAGTCGGAGTACTTTGTCCGCAGCTTCCGCGAAACAGGAGCTCTCGACCGCACGGTGCTCTTTGTGAACCTTGCAAATGATTCGGCGATAGAGCGTCTTTCAACTCCGAAAATGGCACTTACTGCCGCTGAATACCTTGCTTTTGAGAAGGGGATGCACGTTCTCGTCATACTCACTGACATCACCAATTATGCCGATGCTCTCCGTGAGGTTTCGGCAGCACGCAAGGAAGTCCCCGGACGGCGCGGTTATCCCGGCTATATGTATACCGATCTTGCTTCGATATATGAGCGCGCAGGCCGTCAGGACGGCAGAGACGGCTCTATCACGATGATCCCGATACTCACCATGCCCGAGGACGACAAGACTCACCCGATCCCCGATCTCACAGGCTACATCACCGAGGGACAGATAATCCTTTCGCGTGAGCTGAGCCGCAAGGGAATAAATCCGCCTGTTGACGTGCTCCCGTCGCTCTCACGACTGAAGGACAAAGGCATAGGAAAGGGCAAGACGCGTGCCGACCACTCGGATACCATGAACCAGCTTTTCTCCGCATACGCACGCGGCAAGGATGCCAAGGAGCTTATGGTCGTTCTCGGAGAGGCGGCTCTTACTCCCACAGACCTGCTCTATGCGAAGTTTGCAGATGAGTTCGAGAAGCGTTATGTTTCGCAGGGCTTTGATAACAACCGCAGCATCGAGGAGACTCTCTCTATCGGCTGGGAGCTTCTGAGACTTCTGCCGAGAAGCGAGCTGAGGCGTATCAGAGAGGAGTATCTTGCCGAGTATTACGACGGAAAGAACTGAGGTGAGCGCAGTTGGCAAGACTAAACGTTAATCCTACACGCATGGAGCTGAGCAAGCTGAAAAAGAAGCTCGTCTCCGCACAGCGCGGCCACAAGCTCCTGAAGGACAAGCGCGATGAGCTTATGCGTCAGTTCATGCTGCTCATAAAAGAGAACAGGCAGCTGCGCAGCGAGGTCGAGGCGGCTGTATCCGAGGCTGACAGCTACATGGCAGTTGCAGGCTCGGTAATGCAGAGAGAGGTGCTTGAAACAGCACTCATGCTCCCGAAGCAGGAGGTCGAGCTTGAGGTGGGGGAGAAAAACGTCATGAGCGTGTACATCCCTGTTTTCAGCCCGAAGTACCGTACAAGCGATCCGGGTGACATATATTCCTACGGAACAGCTTTTACTTCTGCCGACCTTGATGGAGCTGTGAGCGCGTTGAGTGCCATCTTTCCGAAGATGATAAGGCTTGCGGAGGTCGAGAAGGCGTGTCAGCTCATGGCGGACGAGATCGAAAAGACCCGCCGCCGCGTAAATGCACTTGAGCATATCATGATACCCGACTATCAGGAGACGATCAGGTTTATCACCATGAAGCTTTCGGAGAATGAACGCTCGACGACCACATCACTGATGAAGGTAAAGGACATGGTGCTCAAACAGAATCACGATTTCAAATGAATCATACAAGAGCAGACTGAGGTCTGCTCTTTTTGTTTGCTGGAAAACTGAAACAAGCAAAAAATAAAAGTTTCGGTCAAGCCTTTTCAAAGGCTTGCAGGTTCTCAGGGCAGTGCCCTGAGCCGCACTCCGCAGAGTGCGGAATACTTTTGCTTCAGGAGCTCCGCAGGGGTGAATCTGACAAAACGATCCGGTGGATCGTTTTTCAGAGAGGGGTGCCCTGCGATAGAGGGCACCCCTAAGTGAGCAGCAAAGTGATTCGCCGTACAGGACTTTATCGACAGACTGAAAGGGACAGACCGATGTCTGCTCTTTTGCGTATCTGCGGCACACATAAACGGAATGTCCGTGACTTGTCTGTGATGCTTGACAATGATGATGTATTTGTGATATAATAAAAGTTGTATTGATAGGCGGAAGCGGTGCGCTGTCCGCATGACAATTCGTTAATTGGAGGTTGCACTATGGAAAGCATTAATGAGATCGCTGCACGTATCCGCGAGCTGCGTGAGGTATGCGATTATTCACAGGAACAGCTTGCTGCGGAGCTCGGACTCAACGCAGAGCAGTATGCAGGCTATGAGCAGAACGGAGACTTCCCGATCAGTGTCATCTACGAGATCGCAAACAAGTTCAAAGTGGATTTCAATGAGCTGGTAACAGGTGAGCCGAGCCGTATAGATACCTATCAGGTCGTCCGCCGCGGTCACGGAAAGAGCGTCAGCCGCTTCCCGGGTTACCGCTTCAAGGATCTTGCTTTCCGATATGCGGACAAGATCATGCAGCCTCTTCTCGTCACTCTCGAGCCGTCTGACGAGCCTGCAAAGCTCGTTACTCATACAGGTCAGGAATTCAACCTTGTGCTGAAGGGCAGCATTGCTGTCGTATTCGAGGACAAGGAGATAATCCTGAATGAGGGCGATTCGGTATATTTCAATCCCGCTCTTCCCCACGGTCAGCGCTGCCACGGAGACACCAAGGCAAGATTCCTGACCATGATAGCTGAATAAACAAAGGAGTTAATGTAGAATGCTTTTAGACCGCTATCTGCCCCGTATCGAATTCGATTCCTACGAGGATTTCGTACAGAATTACCGCGTGAATGTTCCCGAGGATTTCAATTTTGGATGGGATATCGTTGATGAATGGGCAAAGCAGGAGCCTGAAAAGAAGGCTCTCGTATGGCTCAGCCATGATAAGGAGGAGCGTACATTCACCTTTACCGACATATCAAAGCTCTCGAACCGTACTTGCCATTATTTCCGCAGTCTCGGACTGAAAAAGGGCGATGTTGTTCTGCTTATACTTCGCCGCCGCTGGGAATACTGGGTAGTCTCCACCGCTCTCCATAAGCTCGGAGTCATACTCATACCGGGCAATCTGCTCTTCACAACTCATGATATAGCATACCGCGGCAATATGGCAGGCATCTCTGCTATCATCGCCTGCGATGACGAGTATATCCGCGGACAGATCGATGCTGCCGCTCCCGAGATAAAGACTCTCAGAAGAAAGATCGCTGTTGCAGAGCCGCGTGAGGGCTGGGACTTCCTTGAGGACGAGATCGCAAAGTATCCCGATACATTTGAGCGTCCCACAGGCGATCAGGCAACAAAGGCAACTGATACGATGCTCATCTACTTCACATCGGGCTCAACAGGAATGCCCAAAATGGTCTGCCACAACTTCGCACATCCGCTCGGACACATCGTTACTGCAAAGTACTGGCATCAGGTACAGGAAAACAAGCTTCATATGTCCATATCTGATTCTGGCTGGGCAAAATTCGGCTGGGGCAAGCTGTACGGTCAGTGGATATGCGGTGCGATACAGTTCGCATACGACTTTACAGGCAGATTCAATGCAAAGGATATTCTTGAGGTCATAAGCCGCTACAAGCTGACAACATTCTGTGCTCCGCCTACAATGTACCGCTTTATGCTTCAGGAGGATATGACGCAGTACGATCTCTCGTCGATACAGAATTTCTGCAATGCAGGTGAGCCGCTCAATCCTGAGGTA
>JAKSQV010000012.1 GCA_024403935.1 Ruminococcus sp.
AATCTGATGATACTCTTCAATAAAAATTCTTTACTTCATATTCTGATTTATCTTAATGACAACTCCCAGTTTGCCGAACTGATAAAAATTTTCCTTTAACATACTTGCTGACACACAAACACAATGCCCCGAAGCAGAATGCTTCGGGGCAAATCTTTTGGTGTCCTTTTATATCACGTTCACAAGCAGCAGGTATGTTCCGTACAATGAAAGGAATGTCAGTGCTATCATCATTATCACCAGAAGCACCGAATTGAGCACTCTCACGCCGCCTACCGCATATATCTCCTCACGTTTGAGCTCTCCGTGAGCGTGCAGCCTGAGCTTCTTCAGCGTTCTCAGAACATAGCGGTAGTACAGCTTGTTGCTGAACAGGCAGAAAGCAATGCGTATCAGCATATCCGCCACATTGCAGGCATCCACGAGCTCCGAAAGGAGATGCCTGTTGTCGTATATCCTTTGGACAATTTCCGCCGGAAAGATAGAATAGCTCGTCTCAAGCCCTTCGGCAACGAAGTAGCTCACCATCAGCGGTATTGAAAGCAGAATTGTCAGGAGCAGTGATACCACAGCCCAGAACCACATTCTTCTGTTTGCAAAATAAACAGGCCGCAATATGAAGCTCAGCAGATTGAAGGAGATACTGCGTCCCGTATCCTTCATCCTCTTGAATATCGGGATATAATAAATAGTGTTCGTCTGTACGAAGTCTGCTACGTCCTTCAGCGGCGAACCACCCATGTCCTCCTCGGGATTGAAGCCGAGATACGGTCTGGGTACGCCGTAATAGGCATTTCCGTTTTCATCTTCTTCCACGATGTCAGTGAGGTCTGCACCGCATCTCACGCAGGTCTCTGCTTCAATGCTGTTCGGGAAGTGGCACGCCGGGCACACTACGAATTTCTTCACTTCTGTTTTAGCAGCCTCATCCGATGCGGCAGAGCTTTCCCAGCTCTTGTCAGTGCCGTGGAGCACTTCATTCGCACATTTTTTCTCAGCCATGTAGCAGGCTCTGTGGTGCGGCGAGCCGCACTCAGGACAGACAACGATGTCATCACCGTCAGCAAAGACTTCTCCGCAGGCAGCACATTTTTCACCGATAAAGTCCATTTTTCATCCCTCCTGTCCATATCACCGAACATACTTGAAATCATCATACATCTATTATACCACAAAAAAACATATTTAGCAACACATTTTACACATTAAGTTGCGGTGCTGCCGCAGCCCTGTCCGCTCCGCACAAAACCTCCGCTTTCTCCATATAATGTTATGTCAGGCTCGTTTTGCCATTCAAGGCAAAGCAGCAGACATCAATGTACAGAGATTGCCGTTCCTGCAACGGCAGCTCCGAACCTACTGTGCCACAGGCAGAATGGAGAATACTATGAAAAAAGAAATGAAAATACTTATCGCAGGCGGCGATATGCGGCAGATATACTGTGCCGGGCGGCTTGCGCTGAGATACAGTACGTCAATTGCAGGCTTTGATGCCGCAGGATTCTCAGAGCCGTTCCCTGCTGTCGGAAGCTGCGGCTGCGCAGTTCTTCCCGTACAGATGCCTGACTCTGACGGAAATATCCCTGCCCCGTTCGGAGCTCCGCTCTCTGCTTCGGCGGTCGCATCCGCTGTCAGGGACGGCGGCATCATCTTCACCGGACGCACCGACTCGCGTCTTTGTGAGCTGTTCCCACGGCAAAGGCTCATCAGCTATCTTGAATGTGAGGAGCTTCTGCTGCGGAACGCTGTCCTCACAGCAGAGGGAGCAGTACAGCTCGCGCTGGAGCGACTTGATACCGCACTGTGCGGACTTCCTGTACTCATTGTCGGCCTCGGAAGGATAGGCTCTGCTCTTGTTCCAATACTCCGCGGCTTCGGAGCAGAGGTCACTGCGGCTGTACGGAGTCCCGAAGCGGAAGCAAAAGCTGATAAGCTCGGCATCGGACATATTCGGACAGACAGCATCAGCGGGGACTTTGCTCTTGTATTCAATACTGCTCCCGCAACTGTTTTCACGCTTGAAAATATCAGCAGATTCAACAAGAGAACGCTCTTCATCGAGCTTGCCTCAGACTCGGGCGGCTTTGACAAGGCTTCCTCTGAAAGTCTCGGTCAGCGGCTTATCCGCGCAGGAGGGCTTCCGGGGAAGACTGCTCCCGTGACCGCAGGTGAGATAATCGCCGATGCTGTGACAGCACTTATTGAAGAAGGAGGCGGCTGCTGTGAAAACTGACTTCAGCGGTGTCAGGATAGGCTATGTGATGACAGGCTCATTCTGTACATTCGGGAAAAGCTTTGCACAGGCGGAACGGCTGCGCGATATGGGCGCGGAGCTGATACCCGTGATGTCGGAACGTTCCGCTTCCTTCTCGACGCGCTTCGGTACGAGTTCCGAGAACATCGCACGCCTTTCGGAAATATGCGGACGTGAGGTCATCGCCGATATTACTGCTGCCGAGCCCATAGGTCCGAAGGATATGACGGATATTATGGTCGTTGCGCCGTGTACATCGAATACAGCGGCAAAGCTTGCAGCAGGCATCACTGACAGTGCCGCGACTATGGCAGTAAAATCGCATCTTCGGAGTGGAAAGCCCGTCGTGCTCGCGATAGCCTCAAACGACTCGCTGCTCGCCTCAGCAAAGAATATCGGTGAGCTTTTCAACCGCAGAAACTACTACTTCGTCCCCATGCTTCAGGACGACATCGAAAAGAAGCCTGCTTCGCTCGTGGCAGAATTCAGGCTGCTGCCCGAAGCAGTTGATGCTGCTCTGCACGGCATACAGCTTCGCCCGATCATCTATCACAGTACACCGTAACAAAAGGCACACGCGCGGAACGAGCTGCGAATCGGTGTCGTATATCAACATTTCGCCGCGATATTTGTGCACAATCACAAAGTTTCCGTATATGTCTTGATTTCTCAGAAAAAGGTGGTAAAATATAATTAGCACTCCGAGAAAGAGAGTGCTAATCTATTGCATTTTTGTTTCAGGAGGTATATATCATGACTATCAAACCCTTACAGGACAGAGTAGTTGTCAAGATGGTCGAGGCAGAGGAGACCACAAAGAGCGGTATCATTCTTTCAGGTTCGGCTAAGGAAAAGCCCGAGGTTGCAGAGGTCGTTGAAGTCGGCCCCGGAACTTCCGATGTAAAGATGGAGGTCAAGAAGGGCGACAAGGTGCTCATCTCCAAGTATTCAGGCACAAATGTAAAGCTTGAGGGTGAGGAGTACATCATTGTCAAGATGGAGGATATCCTCGCTACTGTCAAGTAAGCACCAAAGATACAGCCGCGGAGCTCTTTCCATGCTGTGCGGCATCATGTAATGAAATATTGATTTAAAGGAGTTAATCATCATGGCAAAGGATATTAAGTACGGCGAAGACGCAAGAAAGTCACTTCAGGCAGGCATCGACAAGCTCGCCGATACAGTAAGGATCACAATGGGCCCCAAGGGCAGAAATGTCGTTCTTGACAAGAAGTTCGGTGCTCCCCTTATCACAAACGACGGCGTTACTATCGCCAAGGATATAGAGCTTGAGGATGCTTTCGAGAACATGGGCGCTCAGCTCGTTAAGGAAGTTGCTACAAAGACCAACGATGCAGCCGGTGACGGCACAACAACAGCTACTCTCCTTGCTCAGTCAATCGTTCGTGAGGGTATGAAGAACATCGCAGCAGGTGCTAATCCGATGGTTCTCAAGAAGGGTATCGCAAAGGCTGTTGATACTGCTGTAAAGTCTATCGTTGACAACTCAAAGGCTGTTGCAGGCAGTGAGGACATCGCAAGAGTAGGTACAGTTTCTTCTGCTGACGAGGCTGTCGGCAAGCTTATCGCTGAGGCTATGGAGAAGGTTTCTTCCGACGGTGTTATCACTATCGAGGAGAGCAAGACTGCCGAGACTTACAGCGAAGTAGTTGAAGGTATGCAGTTCGACCGTGGCTACATCTCACCCTACATGATAACAGATGCAGATAAGATGGAGGCTGTTTACGATGATGCCTACGTTCTTATCACTGACAAGAAGATCTCTTCGATACAGGAGATCCTCCCCCTCCTCGAGCAGATCGTAAAGATGGGCAAGAAGCTCGTTATCATCGCTGAGGACGTTGAGGGCGAGGCTCTCACAACGATCATTCTCAACAACCTCCGCGGAACATTCAAGGTTGCCGCTGTAAAGGCTCCCGGCTTCGGTGACAGACGCAAGGAAATGCTCAAGGACATCGCTGTTCTCACAGGCGGTGAGGTCATCACAGCAGACCTCGGTCTTGAACTCAGCGAGACTTCGCTCGAACAGCTCGGTCAGGCTAAGCAGATCGTTATCCAGAAGGAGAACACTATCATCGTTGACGGCGCAGGCGACAAGGATGAGATCAAGGCAAGAGTTGCCCAGATCCGTGCTTCTATCGAGACCACAACAAGCGACTTCGACCGTGAAAAGCTTCAGGAGCGTCTTGCCAAGCTCGCAGGCGGCGTAGCTGTTATCAAGGTCGGTGCTGCTACCGAGATCGAAATGAAGGAAAAGAAACTCCGCATTGAGGACGCTCTTGCAGCTACAAAGGCTGCTGTTGAGGAGGGTATCGTTGCAGGCGGCGGTACAGCATATATCAATGCTATCCCCGCAGTTGAGAAGCTCGTTCCCACACTTGACGGTGACGAGAAGACAGGTGCAAAGATAATCCTCAGAGCCCTTGAAGCTCCTGTACGTCAGATCGCTGAGAACGCAGGTCTTGAGGGAAGCGTTATCGTTGACAAGATCAGACGTTCACGCAAGCTCGGCTACGGCTTTGATGCATACAATGAAGTTTACACAGACATGATACCCGCAGGTATCGTTGATCCGACAAAGGTTACAAGAAGCGCACTCCAGAACGCTGCTTCCGTTGCTTCAATGGTGCTCACAACAGAGAGCCTCGTTGCTGACATCAAGGAGGAGAATCCTGCTCCTGCAATGCCCGCAGGCGGCATGGGCGGAATGTATTGATGATATAATTCCCGGATCAAAATAAAAGGCGGAGCCGATCGGCTCCGCCTTTTTTGCTGTTTTATTCTTCGCTCTTGTTGTTCTTTTTGAACTTTGACTTCTGTCCGAAGTTGAGTGATGCTGTAAGTATCTTATCCGACTTGAACAGCCTTATTGCAAAGAACATACATATAATGAACACCGCGAACTGGTAGACAAGTCCGCCGAAGAAGACAGTCATATTGCCGAACATGATGTTATTGACCGCTGAGAATGTATGTGTGAACGGTATCACGTACACAATGAGTCTTACTGCTGTCGGAAGTGTATTGATGTCCGAAAGCATGGAGATGAGATAAGGCACCATAGCCATTATCATCATCGGCATCATCATTGTCTGTGACTGCTTGGTATCGTTTACCAGTGCACCGAGCATGAGCGAAACTGAAAGGCATATCATTATCGTAAGGAAAAGCTGTGCGCCGATGAGAATGTAATCGGCTGCTCCGAGTGTAAGTCCGAGTCTTTCAAGTGCTTCATCCACCGAGATATACTCTCCGATAAGCTGTCCTGAAAGCTCTTCGCTAACGCTGTCCGTAGCTCCCGACATGAACGCAGAGAAGCCGAACATATATACAACAGCATTGAGCAGTGCCATTATTGCTGCTGCAAGCATTTTCGCGCCGAGTATAGCCGTTCTTGAAACAGGAGCAGAAAGCAGTGTTTCAAGCGTCTTGTCGATCTTTTCGTTGCTGATAGCTCCCATGAGCATATTCGATGTGAACATTATGAGTATGAACACTATAACAGGAAGGATCATATTCTTTGTCATTATGCTGCTCATAATATTCATGCTTGACACAGGAGCGGACTTGTCCTTGACAACTGTCTGCTCTGTGACAGCAACAGGATTATCCATAAGTGCGACCTGCTCGGCAGAAAGACCTGCCTGAGATGCTACCATTGAGGATATGCACTCGGATATGAGCTGTACTGCGCCTGTGTTGCCGTTTGTCACGTTGGACATGGCGGCTGCGGACTTCATTCCCGCTATGCTAATAAGCTCCGGACGCTCACCTTTTTCAAGCTTCTCGGTGAAGCCCTCAGGAATGATGACAAGGGATTCGGTGTCAGCATCCTTGAGGATGGCTGAATAATCGTCGCCTGATGTGCTTACTGTCTTGAGCGTTGCACCGCTCTCCTCAAGTACATTGGCAAGCTGCTTGGTGAACTCCGTATCATCACGGTCGCTGAGCGTGATCGTGTACTCGTTCTCGACAGCTTCCTTTATCGTATCCTTCATGAGGTTGCCCATGAATACGAGCAGCAGTGATATGGCAACAAGGCTGACAATGGTCTGCACTGTGATAAGCTCACTGAGCTCCTTTTTCAACAGATTAAAGAATTTCATTGCCGTTCACCACCCTTTCAAATACTTCCTCAAGGTTCGCAGCACCGTAACGCTCCTTAAGCTCGTCTGCTCTGCCTGACACAAGAAGGTGTCCCTTTGAGATTATGCCCACGCGGTCGGACACAAACTCTATCTCAAGCATATTGTGTGACGACAGCAGGAAGGGCATCCCCTCCTCTGCGGCAAGCTTCTTTATCATCTTGCGTATCTCGATGGCATTCAGCACGTCAAGACCGCTCGTAGGCTCGTCGAGAATAGCGAGCTTCGGCTCGGTCATAACAGCACGCGCGAGCAGGAGCTTTCTTATCATGCCGCGGCTGTATGAACCGATCTTGTCCTTCAGCCTTTCTCCGAGCCCGCAGATCCTCTCTGCGCGCTCAACGCAGCGGTTTATGGTGTCGATATCAGTCGAGAATAGTCCTGCCATAAAGCGCAGGTAATTCTTGCCCGTCATATTCTTGTACGCACCTGCCTCATCGGGAAGGTAGGTTATGCACTCGCGTACCTTTGCGGCATCCTTGATGATGCTGTGTCCTGCAAGCAGTGCATCACCGGATGTAGGCGTAAGGAGCGTCGAGATCATGCGGATAGTAGTAGTCTTACCGGCACCGTTAGGACCGATGAGAGCAAATATCTCGCCCTTTTCGATGTCGAAGCTGACTTTGTCCGCAGCAAGCACTTTTGTGTACTGCTTGGACAGTTCCTTGACTTCAAGCACTTTTTCCATAATTTGTATCCCTCCAGGTATAAAAGATAAAAATATTATAACATAAGATAATTGATCATGCAAGATGTTATCAGAAGAAAAACAGTTCCTCGAATTTTCTGTCGAGTGCTATGCAGAGTATCAGTGCAAGCTTTGCTGACGGCTGATACTGTCCCGTCTCTATTGAGCTGATAGTGTTGCGCGACACGCCGACCGTCTCAGCAAGCTGTGCCTGCGAGAGCTTCGCCTCCGTGCGGACTTCCTTCAGCCTATTGCGGAGAATGAGTTTATCGTCCATAGGCTTACCTTTGAAACAGTTCGGTAAAATACAGATATGCCATAACCACACCTATAATTGCCATGATGACAGCGGTAAAGAGATTTCGCTTTGATCTTGTCCGTATAAAAATGTAAATGTCATACGCTACACGCATAACACAGAATATCAGCCAGCAGCCGCTGTTGTAGTGATCTGCAACTATCTCCTCTACAAGCAGGAGCACTGCACAGGCCAGACCGCCCACAATATATGCGATACTTCCTGCGGAATCGTATATGTGCTTTTCATATTCCGAATTGTGTTCACTTCGGCTCTTTTCAAGAATTTCATTTCTGTTCATAATAGTCCTCCTTTGCCAAGCTGGCTTTGCATTCAGTGTATTTGTATTATAGCATTGCAAAGTTCGCTTGTCAATACCTGCCAAGCAAACTTTGCAAATTCGGCACTTTGCACAAAGATACAGTTCACTATTCTGCACATCTGCATAACAACTGTGTACAATAACATTCAGCCTTTTCTATACGGTATTTTTTCTTGACAGTACTTTATAAATTTGTTATACTAATTTATAAGGATTTATGCAGTTCGGCAAGACTGCTTCATATATCGACAGGCTTTAGGCAGCCTGCCGCACACGGAAACCGTGCTGTTCTGCGCCCTCTTTGCAGAACAAGCCACTTACACTCATGAAAGGCGGATAAAATTGAATATTATCATGCTTTGCCGGAGAATCACCTCCGGCGCATTGTCATGCTTTATCGCAGCCGGCAGCCTCTCAGGCATCCCTTCTGCCTCAGCGGCGGCTGCTCCCTCTGCCCTCAGCGATGACTACTTCCGTATCGAGCCCGTTGATACGGACACACCGTCATACAGCAGCTACTATGACGAATACAGCGGCGAAAAGCGTCCCGACAAGGAGATAGCTATTTGTGCCGCAGACTACCGTTCGGCAGAGGACGGTACATTTTCTGTCGGAAGCTTCGGCACAGATGAGGATGTCCGCAGCGGTGTCCTGATATGGGAAAGCTCCGACGGGAAGCTCTCATACGACATTGATGTCAATGAAACAGGCATATACTGCCTCGGCATACGCTATTTTCCGATCGAGTCAAACAGCTCGCAGATAGAGCTGTCCATGCAGATCGACGGCAGAACTCCGTACGATACGGCAAGCCGTCTCACCCTCAACCGCGTGTGGACTGACGAATCGGAGATACATAAGGATTCACGCGGCAATCAGGTGCGTCCCGCGCAGATACAGAAGGGTATGTGGCAGGAGTGCGACTTTGGCGACATCGACGGACTTTTCGGCGAGCCGCTGTTCTTCTTCCTCGAAAAGGGCAGACATGAGATAAGCTTTACTTCCGAACGTGCTCAGCTTGCGATCGAAAGCCTGACCTTCCACAATCCCGACAAGCTCCCGACGTATGAGGAATACCGCAGCTCCGTGAACGCGGCAGGCTCGTCAGAGCCCGATATATTCCGCATCGAAGGCGAGAATGCGTCACTCAAGTCCGATCCGACGCTCTACCCGACATACGATAATACAAGCTATCTCGTATCACCGTCCGATCCGACCAAAGTCGTGTACAACACTCTCGGCTCGGGCAACTGGAAAAAAGCCCTCCAGTCCGTAACGTGGACTATTCCCAAAGAGGAGATAGACTCTGACGGATGGTACAGAATAGGCATAAAGTCGCGTCAGAACCAGATGCGCGGCTTCTACTCCAACAGGAGGATATACATTGACGGAAAAGTTCCGTGCAGCGAGCTTGATCAGGTAAAGTTCTTCTACGATACCGACTGGAGCGTAGTTACTCCAAAGGCGGAAAACGGCGAAGATATATACGTCTATCTCACTGCCGGCACCGACCACACCATTACGATGGAATGCGTTCCCGGAGAAATAGGCAACTCCATGCGCAGGCTCGATGATGCCATCACCGACCTCAACACCTACTACCGCAGGATTCTGATGATAACGGGACCTGCTCCCGACCAGTACACCGACTACTACGTACACGAAAAGATACCCGGTCTCGTCAGCGAATTCAAGAGGCTCTCTCAGGAGCTGAAAGACATTCAGGGCGAAATAGAAAGTCTCTCAGAATCGGCAGGCTCGGAAGCCGCCTCCCTCGAAACAATAACGGTCATCCTTGACAAGTGTACCGAAAAGCCGCTCAGGATACCTGATTATCTTACGCAGATAAAGGACAGCATAGCTTCCGTATCCGCGTGGGAAAGAGACTACCGCGACCAGCCGCTTGAGGTCGATTATATCGAATTTGCGACCGAAGGCGAAAACTTCACGGGCAGCAAAGAAAAGCTCGGAAAGTCGATAGCGTTCAGCGTTAAGTCGTTTATCGGCTCATTCTTCGAGGATTATACCACCCTCTCCGATGTCACGGGAGAGGACGCCATAAATGTATGGGTATCACTCGGGCGCGATCAGGCTCAGGTCGTAAAGGAAATGACCGAAAACGAATTCATGCAGGAGTACAATATCCCTATCTCTGTCAACCTTGTGGTCGGCGGAGTGGTAGAAGCCACGCTTGCAGGAAAAGGTCCTGATGTGGCACTCTTCCTCGGCGGAGAATTCCCCGTCAATCTCGCTGCGCGCGACCTGCTCGTGGACATCTCCGACACCACACAGTTCTCCGATTTTGACACGGTAACCGAACGCTTTCAGGAAAACGCCATGACACCGTATCAGTACAACGGCGGCACATACGGTCTGCCGATAAGCCAGACCTTCCCGATGATGTTCTACCGCACCGATGTCCTCTCGGAGCTCGGCTTCACATCTCCGCCGGAGACGTGGACAGAGCTTATTGATATGCTCCCTGCGCTCCAGCGCAACTACATGAATGTGGGACTCATTCTCCCGCCGACAAATATCTCACCTGCTACCGAAGCAGGACACACCTTTGCAATGCTTCTGCTCCAGAAGGGGCTGAACTACTATGACGAGGAACAGACGGCTTCTACATTCGATTCCGTTGAAGCTGTACAGTCCTTTGAGGAGTGGACGGACTTCTACACCAAATACAGCTTCGTCCAGCAGTACGATGCATTCAGCCGCTTCAGAACAGGCGAATATCCCATTGTAATATCCAACTATACCTTCTTCAACCAGCTTGCTGTCGCCTCTCCCGAAATAAAGGGGCTCTGGAGCTTCTGCCCTGTTCCGGGCACTCTCCGCGATGACGGCACGGTATCTCACGCTGCCAACTCAACCGGCGCAGGCGCGGTGATATTCAAGAAGGTCAAGAACAAGGAGAATGCGTGGAAGTACATCAAGTGGTTCACTGAAGCCGACACGCAGGTTCGCTACGGCACACAGATAGAGGGGCTGCTCGGTACGCTCGGCAGATTCGATACCGCCAACACCGAAGCTCTCGCCCAGCTCTCATGGTCACGCGGCGAATACGAAAGGCTCGCTGCTCAGCAGGCAGAGCTTGTCGAGATACCCGTTATCCCGTCATCCTATGCCGTTACCAGAAACATCATGAACGCATTCAGAGAGACCGTCAACGAGCTTGAGAATCCGCGTGACACACTGATATGGTACAACCGCGACATCAACGACGAGATAACAAGAAAACGCAGTAATCTCGGTCTTGATAAAGACAAAAAATAGAAAGGAGGGACTCCTCTTGGCTCAGATAGCTGCCGAAGATATCGGCAAAAGGACAAAGCGTGAGGAACGCGCCATGATGTGGCGGTCATTCAAGATGAACAGATCGTGCTACCTCATGCTTGCGCCGTTTATGCTGTTTTTCATAGTATTTACAATAGTGCCTGTTGTGATGTCCCTCCCTATGGGATTCACCGATTTCAATATGGCACAGGCTCCGAAGTTTGTCGGACTCTCGAACTATACAACATTATTCCTTTCGGACAAGATATTCATCAAATCCATAAGGGTAACGATAGTATTTGCACTGTTCACAGGTCCCGTAAGCTATATTCTTTGCTTCCTTCTGGCATGGCTCATAAATGAGCTCCATCCGAAGCTCAAAACGATATTCACGCTCATATTCTACGCTCCGTCGCTTGCAAACGTCTACACGGCATGGACACTGATATTCAGCGGCGATATGAACGGCTATGCAAACTCCTTCCTCATCAACCTCGGACTCATCAGCTCGCCCGTACAATGGCTGACAGACGGCAGATATATCCTCGGCGTGACGATAGTCGTACAGCTCTGGATCTCGCTCGGAGCAGGCTTCCTTGCTCTGCGTGCAGGCTTCCAGAACATCGACCGCTCGATGTACGAGGCAGGTGCCATCGAGGGCATCCGCACACGCTGGCAGGAGCTTATCTACATCGTGATCCCGTCAATGGGACCTCAGCTCATGTTTGCGGCTGTAATGCAGATAGTAAGCTCTTTCACGGCAGGAACCGTCGCACAGAACCTTGTCGGCTTCCCGAGCACCGACTACAAAGCACACACGATCATGACTCATGCGTTCGACTACGGCTGGGTACGCTATGAAATGGGCTACGCATCGGCAATATGCATGGTGCTGTTCGTTGTGATGTACCTGCTGAACAAGCTTATCAGCAAGGTGCTCAGCAAATATATGGACTAAGGAGGTGGAACAGTGGCTCAGGTCAATACCGTGAAGCTCAAAGCTTCAAACAAGCAGGCAGGCAGAAAGATAGGCGGAACTGTTGCTATCTTTGCCTTTCTGGCAATTCTCGGACTCTTTATGCTGTTCCCTATCTACCTTATCTGTATAATGTCCGTAAAGCCGGTAGAGGAGCTGTTCATCTTTCCGCCGAAGCTGTACGCGATACGTCCGACTCTCGACAATTTCAGCGATATGTTCGAGGTGCTCAACAGCAACCGCGTACCGTTCTCAAGATATGTTTTCAACAGCGTTGCCGTGACCGTATCGGTAACGGTGCTTCAGTGCATATTCGCATCAATGGCGGCATTCGTGCTCGCAAAGTGCAGATTCCCGGGAAGCAAGCTCATAAACAGCATTATTGTCGTTTCACTGCTCTACCAGTCAAACGTCATATACATCATGCAGTACATCGTAATGGCGAAGCTCGGGCTTATCGACAATCCGCTCGCACTGATACTCCCGTCGATAGCCTCACCTATGGGACTTTTCCTGATGAGGCAGTCGATAAGTCAGGTACCCGATGCCATGATAGAAGCGGCAAAGGTTGACGGAGCAGGACTGTTCCGCATCTGCTGGCAGATAGTCATGCCCAATCAGAAGCCCGCTCTCATGACCATAATCATCTTTGCATTTCAGGCGGCATGGAGAATAGAAGCAGGCTCCGTAGTCTTTCAGGAGCAGTACAAGACTCTCCCGACCGTCGTCAATCAGGCAGCCTCGGCAGGTCTCGCCCGTGCAGGCGTAGCTGCCGCCGCCGCAGTATTCATGCTCATCCCGCCCATCGTGGTATTCATGCTCGCACAGCGTCAGGTCATCGAGACAATGGCACATTCGGGCATCAAGGACTAAGGAGGGCAGGCGTATGAAAAAACTATCAGGCAGGCTTATCACCCTCGCCCTCTCTGCCGCTCTGCTCGGAGGCTGTGTTTCAGCCCTCACCGCAAACGCAGACGAGCCTTATGACGTTTACAACTACGACCGCTGGGGAGAAGCTGTCCCCTCACAGGCGGGCTATATCGCCGACCGCGCTGTTTCAGGCTATGACCTCGGTGTGGGCGCATTTGACTCGCCCTCAGACATCTTTTTCAGCCATGACGGTACCTTTTACATTGTCGATTCAGGCAATGACCGCATTGTTGCTGTCAATTCCGACTTCTCCGAAGCAACGGAGGTTTTCAACAGCTTCACCATGCCTGACGGCTCGGAGACTAAGCTGAAAAATCCGCAGGGCATATTCATCTCGGCAGAAAACGACCTCATGTATATCGCTGACAACGAGAACTCACGCGTTCTCATCTGCGACAGGAACGGCAACGTTCAGAGCGAGATGACCAAGCCGACCTCCGAAATATTCGACCAGAAGCGCACCTTTCTGCCGAAGCGCGTCATTGCCGACAAGGCAGGAAATGTGTACGTTGTGCTCGACAACATCACCACAGGCGCGGTAATGTTCGCTCCTGACGGTGAATTCATCGGATTCTACGGTGCAAACCGCGTTCAGCCTACGGCGGAGATAATCGGCAGATATTTCACAAGCCTGTTCACCCCTGAGGAAAAGCGTGCGCGCCGTGCAAGAAACGTTCCTACCGGCATCACGAGCTTTGACATTGACGGCGACTTCATCTTCACCTGTGCATCTTCCTCGACACAGACCACCGATACGGTCAAAAAGCTCAACGCCGCAGGCAACAACATATTTGCGAATATGGACCTCAAATTCGGTGATTATGCCCCCATGTACGATACCTCGCAGAACAAGCTCCTTGCTCCTGCGATATGCGATATTGACATCGCTGATGACGGCAATATCAACTGCCTCGACTTCACTACGGGACGCATTTTCCAGTACGATGAAGACTGCAACCTCATCTTTATTACCGGAACGCTTGCAAAGCAGGTCGGCGGTTTTGACCACGCCGCAGCGATCGAATCGAACGGCAGCAATCTCTACGTTGTGGACAGCCAGAAGGATACGGTGACCATATTCAGAGAAACCGACTTCGGAAAAATAGTCCATAAGGCTACCGCCTACTATAACGCAGGCTACTATGAGGAGGCTCTCGGTCCGTGGCAGGAGGTACTCAAACGCGACGGCAACTACCTGCGTGCCAATGTGGGCGTTGCATCCGCTCTGCTGCGCAAAGGCGACTACAAGGGAGCAATGAAATATGCAAAGCTCGCCGGTTCAGGCAATATTTACAACAAAGCATTTGAGGGCTACCGTACGGAGTTCCTCAGACAGCACTTCGGACTTGTATTTGCCATTGCGGCTGCAATAGCTGCTGTCCTGTGTGCGCTCGGCATCGTCCTGAAGAAGCGCAGAAAGCTTCGTGCGGCAGAGAAAAAGATTCCCGAAGATGCCGCAATAGCAAGGCTCGACCTCGATAACGGCGAAGCGGCAGAAGCGTTACAGGCTCTTGAAGCAGAGACAAAGGCTGATGAGGAAGCCGCACGTCTCAAAGCCGAGATAGCCGCAGCAAATAATGCTTCCGACAATGAAAGAACGAAAGGAGGAACAGCAACATGATGGATCTTAGTCCTGCCGAGTGGGTAAAGCACGCTGTCACCCACCCTGCGGAAGGCTTTGAGGATATGCGCTGGAAAAAGTCAGGCTCGCTGAAGATAGCTTTCCTGATAGTGTTCATGCTGTTCCTCTCCGAGATAGCATACGAAAGGCTGTACGGCTTCCAGTTTGTCGTACCCAATGACAAGGTATTCAACATCATCCCGTTCATCACAAAAACGATAGTCGTTTTTGCAGCATGGGTGATAGGCAACTGGTCGGTATGTACTCTCCTTGACGGAGAAGGCACAATGCGGAATATATGCATTTACAGTGCCTATTCGCTGATACCGTTCATCGCACAGCGGTTCATCAACGTGATACTATCGCACATCCTTATCCGCGATGAAGCTGTTTTTATGCAGGCGATAGAGATCATAGGCGTCGGCTGGACAGCAATACTGCTGTTCTCGGCTATCAAATCGGTACACCAGTACAGCTTCGGCGAGACAGTTTTCGCTATCGTCCTGACGATAGCGGCAATGCTGATAATGCTGATGCTGCTCGTGCTTTTCATGTCGCTGATACAGCAAGTGTACATCTTCATTTCAACAATTTACACGGAACTCTCATACAGGATAAGAGTCTGACGGAACGGCGGTGATACCTATGGTAAACAAAATAAAACGTGTACTGCTGTGCCTGCTTGCCGTTTCAACGATGACCGTATCTGCCGACATCTACGCCGATAACGCTGACGAAGCCGATACGGCGGCTGAGACTGACAGCAGCGAAGAAGATACCGAAGACGGCTCATCCGCAGAAAAAGCGGCAAAGCTCAAAGAGACCGCGGAGAAGGTCCGTGCGGAATATGACGACATCACAGCATATCTCAGGCTGCTCGGATCGGCTGACGGCATTGACATCTACGTCATGGACAAGGACACCGAGGAAACAATATGGGCTGAAAACGGCGGAAAACCTGAGAAGAAATCCGACTACACCGACGAGCAGAAGGAGCTTGCCGACAAAATAAGCAGCCTCAAAAAGCTCGGCGACCTTGTAGCTGTCGATCCCGTAAAGAAGGAAGCTCTTGCGAGCTTCAGCGACAGCAGCAAATGTGATGAGGGTAAGCTCTACATAAGCGATGCAAAACGCTATCTGCTCTGCGTGGACAGCGACCTCACCCGTGTGATACGGATACGCCGTGTTATTTCGACCATTGACGATCCGTCACTGTTCAGCTCCGTTGACGGCAAGGTGCTCGAACGTATGGACAGCGACTATAAAAAGGTGATCGCATCATTCAGAGAAAGCGGCACTGAGGACGGGAAAAAGGTATTCCGCAGCGATGACGGCTCCGCTTTTGCATGGCTCAGCCCTGACGGAAAACAGGTCATCGGCACATACAGGCAATGCGCTGAAAATGACAGCTTCATCATGCTCGTGGACGACCGTCTCGGCAACTTCGGTCTCAAAAACAAGTCCACAGGATATATCTGGTGGTCATCTCCGCTTGAAGCCGCCCGTGACAAGGTGGCGACTCCCCTGCTGGTCAATGAGCTGCGCTCATCGAATACGCTCCGCTACGGCATACCCTCAAAGCGTTCCAACAACAACGTTCTGCGCTCAGGCACAGACGACTGCAAGATAAGCGTCAGCGATATCAGGAACGGAGTTGAAGTCACATACAGCTATACAAAAGGCTTCAGCTTTCCTGTCGAATACACCCTTGAAGACGACTGCCTGAAGGCATCTCTCAAGGTCTCGGAGATAAAAGAACCCAAGGATGAAACGATAGCCACAGAGCTCACGATAATGAACAGCTTCGGAGCCGCCTCCGACACCGAGGACGGCTACTTCGTGATACCTGACGGCTGCGGAGCACTTGTCCGCTTCAACAACAATAAAACAATGGAAACAAACGCCTATCAGCAGCGCGTATACGGTCCTGATGTGACCGTCGTGCCGACAAGCAGAGGGGCAGTTTCCGAGCAGATATACCTGCCTGTATACGGCATAGTCAAGGAGGATAACGCAATGCTCGTGGTCGCATCCAAGGGCGACTCGAATGCATATCTTTCGGCTCAGGTGTCAAAGCAGTCCAACAGCAGCTACAACCTCTGCAATTTCACATTCATACTCCGCGGCACGGATACGTTCTATATGTCGGGCAACAACAGCGACAAGCTGACCGTCTTTGAGACAGGCGACATCATGTCGGACGACATAGAGCTGTGCTACTACCCGATAGCCAAGGAAAATGCGGACTACACCGACATTGCCGACCGTTACAGACAATACCTCATCGAGGAAGAAGGCGTGGAGCCGAAATCATCGGATGCGGCAATGTATGTTGACCTCTACGGCGGTACTCTCAAGAAAAAGCCCGTGCTCGGCATACCTGTCACGATGAAGCAGTCCGTCACCAAATACGGAGAGGCTCTTGAAATACTCAGCGAGCTCAAGGACAAGGGAGTTGACAACATGGTCGTCTCCTACAACGGCTGGACAGATGACGGCATCAGGCGGAAAATAGACAATGAAGCCTCCCCCTCGGGAACTCTCGGCGGCAAGAGCGGCTTCAGAAAACTCACCGACTTCATTGACGACAACGGCTTTGAATTCTATCCCGCTTCAAGCAACAGAGACTTCTACTCGGGCAACGGCTACTACTCGTTCACGAGCACCTGTGTAAGAGGTTCAGGCTCGTACTCCCGTATCGTCAGCTATGACCGCGCATATGGTATTCCTGACGGATTCAGGAAGAATATGTCGCTGCTCTCACCGAGCTGCTTCGGCGAGGTCTACGACGAGCTTGCGGACAACTGCTCAGAAGCAGGACTCAGCGGCGTATCCGTGGACAATGCGGCATCATCGCTCTATGGTGACTACGGCAAAAAGAACATCTCACGCTTCAAGGCAATGACCATAGCCGAGGAGGCATTCGGCAAGCTGGAAGAAAAGCTCGGGAACGGCTTCATTGCCGACGGTGCGAACGCCTACGCTTTGCCGTACATCAGCCGCATCACGAATGTACCGCTCTCATCAAGCAGATTCGACATCTTCAACGAGGATGTGCCGTTCTATCAGATGGTGATGCACGGACTTATCCCCTGCTCCACAGCTCCGATAAACGGGGACGCCGATCCGTCCGCACTGCTGCTGATGGCTGCATCTACCGGAAGCCAGCTCAGCTATGACATGATATACAGCGAATCAAGCGTGCTCAAGGACACCGACTATGATAATTACTTCTATGCAGACTGCCGCTGCTGGACGGACACTGCTGCGGAGAAATACCGCCTTCTTGCTCCTATGCTCAACAGCATCGGCGACAGCACGATTACAGGCTGGGAGCTCGGAAACGGCGGTGATCTCATTACAACGACATATTCAGACGGCACAGTCGTAAAGACAGACCTCAAAACAAAAACTGTCGAATACAACGGAAAGATGATCTCGCTTGCAGATGATGAGGAAGGAGGTATCAGTGACTAATGGCAGAAGAAGCTATCAAGGCAGAAATATCAGCTCCGTCAGCGGAGACTGACGCAGGCAAGCCCAAAAAGAAACGCCGCAGTCTCTCCTATGAGAAGCGCAAACAGCTCTACGGCTACGGCTTCATATCAATATGGATGATAGGCACATTGTTCTTCTTTCTCATACCGCTGATAAAATCCTTCTGGTACTCTTTCAATGACGTTTCTATCGGAGAGGGCAGAATGATGACGGAATGGGTTGGTCTTGCAAAATACGATTTCGTGCTAAATGCCGATCCCAACTACACGGCCTTCCTCAAGGACACTCTCATCGAAACAGCATGGAAAACTCCGCTCGTTCTGATATTCTCACTGTTCATCGCCGTCATACTCAATCAGGAATTCCACGGCAGAACTCTTGCACGTGCCGTATTCTTCCTGCCTGTTATCATTGCAACAGGTCCTGTCTACAAGATAATAAGCGGCGATATGAACTCAACAGGCAATACTGGTGCGGCACAGTTCTCGACCATGTTCTCCACCGACCTCGTCGGAGAGCTGCTGCAATTTCTCGGCATATACGGCATAAGCGACAAAATGAGTACGATCATCTCTACCATCGCAGATAATATCTTCGGTATCGTCTGGGCGAGCGGCATACAGATACTTCTTTTCCTCGGCGCATTGCAGAATATCCCCCCGTCAGCCAAGGAAGCCGCTCAGATAGAGGGCGCGACCTCATGGGAATTCTTCTGGAAGATAACCCTCCCCTACGTCAGCCCGTTCATACTTGCAAATCTGATATTCACTGTCATCGACTCATTCACAAGCCCAACCAATACAGTCATGGGACGCATCCTCTCAATGAAGGAGGAATGGAAATTCGGTGAGGCTTCGGCAATGGCGTGGATATACTTCATGATAGTCCTTGCGGCTATCGGACTGGTAACGTTCATAATAAACAAGTTCGTTTACTATGAAGTCGAATAAGGGGGCGATGATATGACTGATACAACAGGTGCCGTTGTGAAAGACGAAAATGAGATCGGCGGCGGACTTTCTCCCCGACAGGCAAAGAAGCTTCGTATGCAGTCCATGACCGCAGAGGAGCGCGGATATGTGCGCCGGAAGGCTGTGCTTGACGCTGTATGGCCGATATTCCGCTTTGTCATACTTTTTGGACTTGGCTTTGTAATACTCTATCCGCTCATCTATATGGTAAGCTGTACCTTCCGCGAAAGAGCAGACATGACCGATCCCACAGTAATGTGGATACCGCGTCATTTCACGCTGGATGTCCTCAAGGAAACACTTACTGCTATGGACTTCTGGAACACGCTCAGAACGACACTGATACTCAATATCGGATGCTCGTTCGTTCAGGTCGTTTCGTGTGCGCTTACAGGCTATGGCTTTGCGCGGTTCAAATTCAGGTTCAAGGGACTGCTGTTCGGAATAGTCATCATGATGATACTTGTACCGACACAGGTAATAGCACTTCCGCTGTATACGCAGTTCAGATACTTCGGCATACGCGGACTTTTCACGATAAACCTCATCGACACGCTGTGGACGATGTACCTCCCCGCGATAACCGCCAACGGCATACGCTCGGGACTGATGATACTGATATTCCGCCAGTTCTTCCGCGGACTTCCGAAGGAGCTTGAGGATGCCGCCTGCATCGACGGCTGCGGACCGCTGAAAACGTTCATAAAGGTAATGATACCGAACGCAGGCTCGGCATTTCTGACGGTATTTCTTTTCTCGGTCGTATGGTACTGGAACGACTACTATGTCAGCTCGACATTCTATGTAAATACGAACACTCTTGCGCGTATGCTCACAAATCTTGATACCGAGCTGAAGATAAGACTGTTCCAGTCCGCAACGGTGGAGATCTCACCGCGTGAACAGATAGTATGGAAGGAAGCAGGCTGCCTGCTCTCGATAACGCCCATACTTCTGCTGTACGTCGGTCTTCAGAAGCACTTCACCGAGGGCATTGCACGTTCGGGAATCACAGGAATATAACAAATATACCATTTCCTGCACATTGACAACAAAAAGCCTCTCTGAAGGGTGATCCTTCGGAGAGGCTTCTGTTTTCATATTCATTCGTTTCAGGTCTCAGCTCTGAAACGGGCATTATACTCGGTGTACGCTTTTACGATCATCTCCGCACACAGCTCATCACCGAGCTCGGCACTGTTTAGACAGAGCGAGTAGATGTCCTTATCCTGCCAGTTCCTGCCTGTATTAACATTGAAGAACGTCTCACGGCGTTTGTCTGCCTTCTTGAGAACGCTCTCAGCCTTGTTCTCAGCAACGCCGTATTCCGACACGGCACGCTTTATCCTTGCATCATGCGGAGCATAGATATATACGCTGAAGCAGCCCTTTTCCTCAAGGATATAGCTTCCACAGCGTCCCACAAGCACGAAGTTATCCTCATTCTCGGCTATCTCACTGATAATACGGCTTTCCATAAGGAAGACCTTATCTGAAAGAGGCAGATTCTCCTCTGTTGTTCGTCCGGGACTTGCCGACAGCAGCAGTGAATAAAGAAAGCTCGTAGGCACGCTCTCCTCAGCAGATTCGAGATACTCTGCGGAGATGCCGCATTTTTCAGCAGCCATTTCGAGTATCTGTCTGTTATAGCAGTTGATGCCAAGCTTTTCTGCTGCAAGCCTGCCGATATTGCTGCCTCCGCTGCCGTACTGACGTTCGATGGTGATGATGGATTTTTTCAATGATCCGCCCTCCGCTTCTGTAATATCTGTATTTCTATACATAATATTATACCACAAAAATCAGATTTTTCAACAATAGAAGGCTGTCAAGAGGCGATATTAAAGAATTTTCTGCCTTTTATACAACGGTATGTTGAATATATTGTGTAAATCCTACAACAATCTGCCGTGCATTCTGAAATCATGATATGATATGGCAGCGGAACGATGTCAGAAAAATATCATTCGCCGCTATTGACAGATTGACAGAAAATGTATATAATAGTATTTGAGGGTAAATCGGTTTTTTTACGTTTCCCCTGCGCGGCATCGCTGCTGCACTGAAAAGATATTCTTTTAGGAGGTATATATCAATGTCACTGACAAAGAACCCCAATGTATTAAAATGGGTCGATGAAATGATCGCTCTCTGCAAGCCTGAGAAGGTTGTATGGATCGACGGCTCCAAGGAGCAGATCGACTCCCTTATCGAAGAGGTAACTTCCCTTCCCGATGACAGCTGGGACAAAATGTACAAGCTCAATCAGGAGAAGTATCCTAACTGTCTCTACCACAGAACACGCGCCAACGACGTTGCCCGTGTTGAGGACAGAACCTTTATCTGCTCAAAGGAGAAGAAGGGTGCAGGTCCTACAAACAACTGGATGGATCCCGAAGAGATGAAGGCTAAGCTCACACCTATGTACGACGGCGTAATGAAGGGCAGAACAATGTACGTTATCCCCTATTCAATGGGCCCCATCGGTTCTCCTCTCGCTAAGGTAGGCGTTGAGGTAACAGACTCTATCTACGTTGTTCTCAACATGAACATCATGACCCGTATGGGCAAGCAGGCATTCGAGAACCTCGGCGATACCTCCGATGATTTCGTAAGAGGTCTCCACTCAAAGGCAAACGTTGATCCCGAGAACAGATACATCGTTCAGTTCCCTGAAGACAACGCTATCTGGTCAATAAACTCCGCATACGGCGGAAACGTTCTCCTCGGCAAGAAGTGCTTCGCTCTCCGTATCGCTTCCTTCCAGGGCAAGAACGAGGCATGGATGGCTGAGCACATGCTCATCCTCGGTGTCAAGAAGCCCAACGGCGACATCAAGTACATCACAGCTGCATTCCCGTCAGCTTGCGGCAAGACCAACCTCGCAATGCTCATTCCGCCCGAGGGATACAAGAAGGACGGCTATGAGGTATTCACAGTCGGTGACGACATTGCTTGGATGAAGCCCGGCAAGGACGGCAGACTCTATGCTATCAACCCCGAGAACGGCTTCTTCGGCGTTGCTCCCGGAACAAACGCAAAGTCCAACTTCAACGCTCTTGCCTGCACTAAGGAAGGCGCTATCTTCACAAACGTTGCTCTCGACAACTCCGACAACACTGTTTGGTGGGAGAAGCTCAACGAGAATCCGCCTAAGGATGCAACTGAGTGGACAGGTATCAAGTGCGACGGTGAAGCTTGGGTAGCTGAGGGCAAGAAGCTCGCTCACCCCAACTCAAGATTCACAGCTCCCGCAAAGAACTGCCCCTGCATCTCTCCTGAATTCAACAATCCCGAGGGCGTGCCCGTATCTGCTATCATCTTCGGCGGCAGACGTGCAACAACTGCTCCTCTCGTATATCAGTCATTCGACTGGACTCACGGTACATACATCGGCTCTGCTGTTTCTTCTGAGACAACTGCTGCTGCTACAGGTGCAGTAGGTGTTCTCCGTCATGACCCGATGGCTATGAAGCCCTTCATCGGCTACAACGTTGGTGACTACTGGGCTCACTGGCTTGAAATGGGCGCAAGACTCGGCAGCAAGGCTCCTAAGATCTTCAACGTAAACTGGTTCAGAACAGACGACGAAGGCAATTTCCTCTGGCCCGGCTACGGCGAGAATATGCGTGTTCTCGACTGGATCATCAAGAGAGTTGACGGCGAAGTTGACGCTGTTGAGACTCCTATCGGATTCCTCCCCAAGGCTGAGGACATCAACCTCAGCGGCATCGAGAGCGAGGTTACTCCTACTGCTCTTCAGGCTCTCCTTACAGTTGACAAGGAAGAGTGGAAGAAGGAGATCGCTGAGATGAGAAGATACTATGACGAGGACATCAAGGCTAAGGGCGGCAATATCCCGCAGGCACTCTATGATGAGCTCGACATGATCGAAGCAAATCTCAGCAAGTGATCTTTGTCAGACACATGACTTTACAGTAAATTTAAAGGCTGCCGGATATTTCCGGCAGCCTTTTCTGCGATCATAGCCCGTTGACGTTTTTCGCATATTTTATGCTTTACATTTGCTGAAAAATATGTTAATATATATTTACAGATACAGATTCCCAAGGAGGGAGAGACAATGACGGATCACACCAAAACCGACAGCCACTCTGAGATCGCTGCACTTGAGCATGAGGTCTACTGCCTCACGAAACAGCTCAACGAACAGGAACAGCGACATCTCACCGAGGCTATGCCCGATAAATACGATCCATTCGATAATCCGACAGAGTATAAAGGCTTCTGCGGCGATTATTCAAAAATACAGCCGCGCATCACCGAAACAGGCTATGAGCTGCCGCTTGAGCCCGACTTCAGCGAACGAAAAAAACTCAGGCGCGAGTACAGTAAGGGCGGCTGGCTGATGCTGTTCCAGTTCCTGCTGTCAAACGGACTCGGCTATCTGCTGATACAGCTTGCCGTTTTTGCAATGAGCACCGTGAATCCCGATTCAGACACGGCTGCCATTTCCGAATATATCCGCGGCTCGTCAATACTCGTGTCAACCAATATGCTGGTATACCTTTTCTGCAATGTCTGCATTGCCCTAATCGGTATGAAGTGGTCAGGGATACGGTACACATCCCTTGTACGGACCAACGATTTCAGCATCGGCAGGGCACTCCAGTACTGCATGATAGGCTTGCTGCTGTGGACAGTTTCGCTTTACCTCGTTACAGGAACAAGCGACGTCTTTTCAAAATACGGCATTGACATCATCCCCGACCTGAGCGGAGTTGCCAATACCTACCTCGGCAAGACCGTTCAGCTTGTATATTCCTGCATGATAGCTCCGGTAACAGAGGAGCTGTTCTTCCGCGGCGTGCTTCTCAGGACGTTTGCCAAGTCGAACCAGCGGTTTGCCGTGTTTATATCAGCTCTTTTCTTCGGACTTGTCCACGGCAATCTCCAGCAGTTCATTCTTGCTTTCCTGCTCGGCATCTTCCTCGCGCATATCACACTCAAGCACGGCTCGATAATCCCGTCAATACTCGTGCATATATGCGTAAACACCGCATCAACCATCATCGGCTATGTCGCTGAGCTGGGCACCGTCGCTTCGATACTGAGCTACCTCGCACTGTTAGCCGTTGCGCTTCTCGGCGTGATAATGCTGCTTATGTTCATCGGCAAGGACAAGCTCCCCTCAACTACTCCCAAGCAGGCAAGGCGCGGCATCCTCGTTGCAACAGGCTCGATACCGTTTATGGCAGCGATACTTATCTATTCAATCAGCATTTTCTGGACACTTTTTGCCAAACGATAAAAAAACGCCCAAGGGGAACCCCTTGGGCGTTTTCATTTCAGTATCAGTCAAGCTTGGGAAGCTTTGCAACGGCTTTGGCGATTTCCTCGTCAGAAGGGATATAGTCACCCATCTTGCCATCGTTGTATGCAGCATATGCGTACATATCAAAATAGCCTGTGCCTGTAAGTCCGAAGAGGATAGTCTTTTCCTCACCTGTCTCCTTGCACTTCAATGCCTCGTCGATAGCAACTCTGATAGCATGGCTGCTCTCGGGAGCAGGAAGGATACCCTCAACTCTTGCAAACTGCTCCGCTGCTGCAAATATTGAAGTCTGCTCTACTGAACGTGCTTCCATGAGTCCCTGATCGTAAAGCTCTGAAAGTATGGAGCTCATACCATGGTAGCGGAGTCCGCCTGCGTGGCTTGATGACGGCATGAAGCCGCTTCCGAGGGTGTACATCTTCTGGAGAGGACAAACTCTGCCGGTATCGCAGTAATCATAAGCGTATACACCGCGTGTAAGGCTCGGGCACGAAGCAGGCTCAACAGCAATGAACTGATAATCTGCTTCACCGCGGAGCTTCTCGCCCATGAACGGAGCGATAAGTCCGCCGAGGTTTGAGCCGCCGCCTGCACAGCCGATGATAATATCAGGCTTGATGCCGTACTTGTCCATAGCAGCCTTTGATTCAAGACCGATAATAGTCTGGTGG
This sequence comes from Ruminococcus sp., assembly GCA_024403935.1. GTDB lineage: Bacteria > Bacillota > Clostridia > Oscillospirales > Ruminococcaceae > Ruminococcus. Next base: position 24,971 of record JAKSQV010000012.1, read on the forward strand.
AGAAGCACCTGTGAAAGCACGCTTCCGAGGACGTAGCGGTAGCCCTCCTGTGATGTAGCTGACTCAACAGCCTCTGAAATAGCACATCCAAGGCTTCCGTTCGTGTCGGGGAACTCTGCAAGTATCTTTCTTCCGACCTCGGTAGTATTTGAAGGAGAGGGAGTAACACTTGCGCCGTAGGTACGCATTACCTCGCGGCGGAAGGGCTTCTGCTCGTAGCTTACCTTTACCATATATACGTGGCAGTCGAGTCCGAAGTATGAGCACGCCATTGAAAGAGCCGTGCCCCACTGACCTGCACCTGTCTCGGTGGTAACGCCTTTAAGTCCCTGCTGCTTGGCGTAATATGCCTGAGCAATGGCGGAATTGAGCTTGTGAGAGCCTGAGGTATTGTTACCCTCAAACTTATAATATATCTTTGCGGGAGTACCGAGTGCCTTTTCGAGGCAGTATGCTCTTACGAGCGGAGCAGGACGGTACATCTTGTAAAAAGACAGAATCTCCTCAGGAATATCAATATATGGAGTAGTCTCATCGAGCTCCTGCTTAGCGAGCTCGTCGCAGAACACATGGCTCAGTTCCTCAACTGTAATAGGCTTGCCGGTAGCAGGATTGAGAAGCGGAGCAGGCTTCTTCTTCATATCAGCACGAACGTTGTACCACTGCTTCGGGAGCTCATTCTCCTCAAGGTAGATTTTGTAAGGGATCTTCTCGTTTGACATAATCATTTCTCCTTTTCTATGGATTTCGGGCAAAAAGAAAACTCCTGCCCGACATATTATGCCGGGACAGGAGCTAATTATTCATTAACTTCTGCGGTGCCACCCCGCTTGACGCAAAAACGTCCGCTCATGTGTACATAAGAATACACGGGATTTGATAACGCAGTACCGCTGCGGCTCGCATACTCGGAATTTCATCCTTTCAGTCCGCCCTCGGAAGTCCATTCACCACAGCCGCACGTACCTGTTCACACCAGCCACAGGCTCTCTGAAACGCTTATGAAGCAGTTACTTACCCTTCCTCACAGGTTTATGACTGCATTATATCACACTATTCCGCATTTGTCAAGAGCTTTTGGAAGTATCTCTGTGAAAATGCATCATCAGGTGAAATATCAGCGGTGTCCGCCGCTTCCGCCGTGGCTGCCTCCGCTGAAGCCGCCGCCTCCTCTGAAGCCGCCGCCTCCGCCGCCGCTGCTGCCGCTGCTCGGCGGGATGTAGGTCTTCGTTGTATTCGTGCGCATGAACTGGTCATTCTGTGTGCTGAATGACGTTTCCTCTCTTGAAAGGTAGATATTCGGATTGGTCTTGCTCTTGAACTTGTAATTCCGCTTTCCGATGAGGAAGGCTATGAGGTTGACGATGCTGCCGCCGACAAGTCCTATCAGTGCAGCGATAAGGTATACGACAGGCGGCTTGTGCTTTGAAATAATACGCTCGTCGCCCTTGTAGTAGATATACTTCCTTGTTTTTTTGTCATGGAAGTATTTCATTCCATGTTTGAAGTCGTCCTGATATCTTTCAAGTCCGCGGAGGAAACATTCCACTCCGTTTTTCACGCCGTAACAATGCTCCGCGTAGTTGCCCTCCTCCGAAGAAGGGAGATACTCATAGGTAGCCTCACGGATAGCATCCGTCTTGCCGTCGTAGAACAATATGGCTTTTCCTGCCGTTGAAATATAATCATAGGCAGGCTTTTTTCCTGACATATCAATGAAGAAGAACACTCCGTCGGTATCAGGTCCGAACCATTCATCATACGCCCGATCGCAGAATCCCGGAGTTTCACTGTCACTCATAAAGTATTGCGGACCTGCAAGCAGAACGTAGATATTGAGCTGTGTCCTTTCGGCAGTAGCTCTGACATCTTCATTCAGCTTTTCAAGCATTTCGGGCTGAGCGGCGAAGACTCCCGCATCATCATCGACCAGAGAGAGATATACATCTCCCGACCAGCCCTGAGCACTGTTATCAGCAAATGCTGTCACCGTAAAAAGAGGCAGCATGAACATCAATGTCAGTATAGCAGCCGCTGCTGCAGCAAAACGTTTCATAATATCAGCAGACCTCCTATAAAGAAGATCAGGAAGGCAACAGCTCCGATACATGATGAGAACGCCGCAAGCTTAGGCTTTGACAGCGGCGGAGTACCTGCAAGCTTGCCTGTCTGACCGTTCATAGCGAACTCGTACACCTTATTCTTGTATTTGTAGCTCATGAACCACACAGGAAGCATCGTATAGCTCCAGTCGGTCTTCAGGATATTGTACGTCTCCGTATCGACATTTACGGACGTATAGCCCTTGCCGACACTGTTATGTATGACCTCGCGGCTGACCTTGTTTGCACGCTCGCGTATGCGCGGAAAGACTCCTGCACGGTCAACGTCATACTTATCCGCGAAGAAGCCGCTGAGATAAGACATTGAAAAGTCTTTCAGGTCGTTGTAATCAAAAGGCTCGATAGCCTCCATAAGCAGGTCGTCTATCTTGCTTTCGCCGTCGGCAGGGATACCCTTCGTGAGGACCCGTGCGCGTCTGCTGATGCTGTATTCCTTTGTTTCGGTGTAGGCATAGTTGCCCGCAGTCCATCTGCGGACTTTCTTGCCTATCGCATGATATATCGCATCTACATCGCAGTCCGCTACCCAGAACGGCACATACAGTCCCGTCATCTTTTCAAGCTGCTGAGACGACTTGAAGTCGCTCGGCACGAACTTTCTGCCCTTGCACCACGACTTGAAAGAGTCAAGAGCCTGCTCGCGTGTGTATCTGAAGCCTATAACTTTGCTCGGCTTGTAATCACCCGTGAGCTTGCCCGAAAGAATGACGGGGTTATGGCAGTAATAGCAAAACAGCGCGGTCTGCTGGTCATCAGCCATTATCTCGGCTCCGCAGCTCTTGCAGTAGTAGAGATTGGTGTGTTCTGCGAATTCGTCCTTTGCCTCCTCGACAGTCTCGTCAGTCGGAAGTGCCTCAAGCTCGGCGTATATTTTCTTGATGTCCTCTATTGTGAAGGTACTGTCACAGTATTCACAGGCAAGTGTCTGAACTGTCGGGTCGAATTTCAGGTCAGCACCGCAGTTCGGACATTTATACTCTGATGCATCCAAGTTTCACATCTCCTTTTCATTCATGCAATGATAAGTAATGTATCCTCAGTAACCGCAAAGCGGTTACTGCCCCCGAACTTCGTTCGGGGAGCACAGATTCATAATAATATTGAGAATTTGCGCATCACAATTCTTAGTTATTGAGCAGACATTAAGTAAATTATAGCACAATCCTGTCGAAATAGCAAGAAAAATCTTTTACCGAAAGTATGGGAATACGAACATCTTCATCTCAAAGGCTCCGTCATGACTCTTTTTGGCAAATTTTAAAAAAAACATTGCAGTTTTATCCGAACTGTGATATAATATCAGTGTATATGTGAAAAATCCGACACGAGAAAGGAAATTGCTATGATTATTCTTGACGAACTGAAAGTCGAAATGGTCGGCTACCGCAAGGAAATGGAGGAGCTCGCCGACGTTCTGAATATCAAGGCTGCAAAGGAAAGAGTTGCTCAGCTCAACGACGAAACAGCAAAGGACGGCTTCTGGGACGATCTTGAAAATTCCCAGAAGGTGCTTCAGGAGACCAAATCTCTCGAACGTAAAATAGATAAATTCAACAAGCTCAATGACAATCTTGAGGACATCATCACTCTCATAGAGCTCTCTATCGAGGAGGAAGACGAAAGCTCCGTAGACGAGATAAAGTCCGAATCCGAGGCATTCAAGGCAAAGCTTGAGGAGGAAAAGCTCTCAACCCTCCTCACGGGCGAATATGACAACGCCAACGCTATCCTCACCTTCCACGCAGGTGCAGGCGGAACAGAGGCTCAGGACTGGGCAGAAATGCTCTACCGTATGTATAATCACTGGGCTGAACGCCACGAGTACAAGGTCGAGCTTCTCGATTATCTCGACGGCGATGATGCAGGTCTCAAATCCGCTTCAATTCTTATCGAGGGCGATAACGCCTACGGCTATATGAAATCGGAATCCGGCGTTCACAGACTTGTCCGTGTATCCCCGTTCGATGCATCAGGCAGACGTCACACCTCTTTCGCCGCACTCGAAGTAATGCCCGAAATAGACGATTCGATAGAGATCGAGATACGCGATGAGGACATCGAAATGGAGGTTTACCGTTCAAGCGGCGCAGGCGGTCAGAAGGTAAACAAGACCAGCTCGGCTGTACGTCTTATCCACAAGCCGACAGGTATCGTGGTATCATGCCAGACTCAGCGAAGCCAGTATCAGAACAAGGACTACGCAATGAAGATGCTCCGCTCGAAGCTCATCGAGATAAAAGAACGTGAGCACCTCGAAAAGATTGAGGACATCAAGGGTGTTCAGAACCAGATAGCATGGGGCTCGCAGATACGCTCCTACGTATTCATGCCCTACACTCTTGTCAAGGACCACCGCACAGGCTTTGAAAACGGAAACATTCAGGCAGTTATGGACGGTGAGCTTGACGGCTTTATCAACGCATATCTGAAGTCGCTCTCACACGGCACTCTTCAGAAATAATGATAGTTTACGTTGTGCTCTGCTTATCGCTCGAATCCAAATCATACTAAAAAAGAAAGGCTGTCAGACTTACCGTTCTGACAGCCTTTCTTTTTATTTATGATACTTCCCGCCGCTGATTATCTGAAAGCTGCGGTATATCTGTTCAAGGAGCATCACCCTTGCAAGCTGATGCGGAAATGTCATCTTTGACATCGAGAGCTTCATGTCACCCATTGCCTTGACCTCGGGAGCAAGCCCGAAGGAGCTTCCGATAATGAACGTGATGGTGCTGACTCCGTCAACACCTGCGGAGCTTATCTTCTCCGCAAGCTCACAGCTCGTAAGCTGTTCCCCCTCAATGCACATGGGGATTATCATGCCCCTGGCGAGCTTCCTTATCTGCTCGCCCTCCTTTTTCAGAGCGGCTTCCGTCTCCTTCTCCGAAGGCGAGTCGCTCAGGCGGCATTCATCAAGCTCGTGCAGCGTGAACGTGCAGTACCGACCGAGCCGCTTTATATATTCGGCGCAGGCTGAACGGAGATAGTCCTCCTTCAGCTTGCCGACAACGATAAGTTCGATATTCATCAGAAGATAACAGCTCCTCCCTGAGTCTCCACGGGAGCGACTCCCATGAGATAATCCCTGCCGCGTGTGAAGTCGAGCAAATGCGACTGCACTGTTCTGTCAGCTATGTCAGGGCGGTTGTTGTCCTGACTGAGATGTCCGAGAATGATATGCGTCGTTCCCTGACGTATGAGCCTGCTGACCTGTTCTCCGCAGGAATGATTTGAAAGATGTCCGTTCTGTGAGAGTATGCGCTCCTTCAGGTACAGCGGATAGGGACCGTGGCGCAGCATATCCTCATCGTAGTTTGCCTCAATAAGTACAAGCCTGCACCCGAGCAGAGCGGCATCTATCTCAGGCGTTACGTGTCCGAGGTCAGTGCAGACCGCACAGTTTTTTCCATCCTCGGTGGTTATCCTGTATCCGCAGCTCTGTATCGCATCATGCGGCGTATTGAAGCACGTTACCTCGCATCCTCCGCAGGCTATCGACTTTCCGGCGGTATCGACAAGGGGGGAATTGTCCGACACCTTGTCCGTATCGCACAGCCGCTGGAGCGTGCGCTTCATGCCGTATACGGGAATACCCGTGCTTTTTGTCAGGAGCTTCAGACCGCTCACATGGTCGCTGTGCTCGTGGGTTATGAATACCGCCTGTATTGCTCCGAGGGGGATATTGTTCAGCTCAAGTGCGGCACTCAGTCTGCGGAAGCTGATACCGCAGTCGATGAGTATCCCGCCCTTTTCTGTGCCGATAAATGTCGAATTCCCCTTGCTGGAACTGAAAAGCGGGTATATTCTTGCCATCGTATCACCTTGTAGTCAGAAAAATGACCGCAGAAGCCTTTGCTCTGCGGCCATTTAATTATAATCCATTCGGAAAAATAAGTCAAGCATATTTCACTTGTCGTTCTCTCCGTCACGAAAGAGCAGGACAAGCATATACGCGCCGTAGAATATCCATATTATCCATGAGACAGCCCACAGCCCTGTGAAGACGCTGAACAGCAGATATATCACCGCAGTCAGCAGTGTCACCAGTACTTTTTTCATTATTTCTTGGGAAGCATCGAGATAACTCTTCCTGCGAAATCATTGAAGTTCTGAGTCTGGAGGATAACTCTGCCGGGACCTGTGAGCTTTGTTAGGAAAAGTCCCTCACCGCCGAGGAATATGTTGCCCAGACCCTTGACAGTTTCTATATCGTAGCTTACAGAAGTCTCGAATGCAACGACATTGCCTGTATCGACCTTGATGACCTCGCCGGGAGCAAGTGTGCGCTCGACCATATCACCGTCTACCTCAAGAAAAGCCATGCCGTTTCCGAAAATACGCTGGAGAATGAAGCCCTCACCGCCGAAAAGTCCTGCAGTAAGCTTCTTGGTAAATGTAGCCTTGAGCTCGACGCCCTGCTGAGCGCAGAGGAAAGCACCCTTCTGAGCGATCATCTCGCCCTTTGAGACATCAACAGGGACAACACATCCGGGAACTGTGGAGCCGAAAGCAATCTTTGCGCCTTCTGTTTCAGCAGTATAGTTTGCCATGAATATGGATTCGCCCGTGAAAATGCGTCCGAGGCTGCTTGCAAGTCCGCCTCTTGCGTTGGTAGACATCTTGATGCCTTCGGTCTCCCATATCATTCCGCCTGACTGGGTAAACATTGATTCGCCGGTGCTGAGTGTGACCTCAACTGCGGGGACAGTCTGTCCGATGATTTCGTATTTCATTTTCAAGCCTCCTGTTTGTATCATAATTTTGGGGAGATACTCCCTTGAGATATATTTTATCACTTTCGACCTGATTCGTCAATATTCAGAATAAAAAATTTGCAAAAAAAAATGAAATTTTGCCGAATTTTGTACGATTCCAACAACAGTGAATGTTGTTGACACGGCTTTTTTAAGCAAATGGCAGAATGTTACAGTCACGGCAAGAATAATATTGATTTTGCATTTACTATGTGATATACTTATTTTTAGCAGAATATAAAACGTATTATTATATTTCTGCATTGTAATTTACTTATTATTCATAAGAATTGAAAGGAGAACATTGTTATGGAAAACAAGCAGAAAATGGTAGCAGGTCTGCTCGCTATCTTCCTCGGCTGGCTTGGCATTCACAAATTCTATCTCGGATACAAGAAGGAAGCAATCATCATGCTTGCAGTAGGTCTTGCAGGCTCACTTCTCTGCGGTCTTGGTGCTGCAGTTATGGGTGTTATCGGAATCATTGAGGGTATCATTTACCTCACAAAGTCCGATGAGGAATTCCAGGAAATATACGTTAACAATCAGAAGACTTGGTTCTAATGATCGCATAAGCTCAAAGCTCTCCCGAATACCGTTCGGGAGAGCTTTTTATTTTTCCTTGACAAAATCGGAATAACGTTGTATAATGCAAATAGGAAATGCAGCGAAGGGAAATATTGCCCGAGGTAGTTTTTCAGAGAGCCGTCGGTCGGTGCGAGACGGTAAACGGATACGGTCATGGCTCCTCCCTGAGCAGTCGGCTGAAAACCGCACGGTGATTAGGCTTGAACGGGTTCTCCCGTTACAGAGATATGCGTTGTCAGGACGCAGATGAGTGGGCGTTTTTTCGTCAAGAAGAGTGGTACCACGGAGTATTTATGCAGCTTCGTCTCTTCCATGCATCAGGCATGGAAGAGATTTTTTGTTTTTCAGCTCTCTGTGCCGACAGCTTTTCAAAGGAGGTCATTATTATGGCAGCAATGAAAAACGTAAGCAAGTACACGCGGCAATTCTTTGAAGTGCCGAAAACAGCGATGAAATGGACTGAACGCCAGTATATTGACAAGGCTCCCACATGGTGCAGCGTTGATCTTCGCGACGGCAATCAGGCTCTCGTTATCCCTATGGGACTCGGCGAGAAGCTCGAATTCTTCCGTATGCTCACAGACATCGGTTTCAAGGAGATTGAAATAGGCTTCCCTGCCGCATCTGAGACGGAGTATGTTTTCTGCCGTACTCTCATAGAGGACGCTCTCATTCCCGACGACGTGACGATACAGGTTCTGACACAGTCACGCGAGCACATCATAGAGAAAACATTCGAGGCTCTGCGCGGATGCAAAAACGCGATAGTTCACCTCTACAACTCCACCTCCGCCGCTCAGCGCGAACAGGTGTTCCACAAGAGCCGCGAGGAAATAATCGACATCGCCGTATCGGGAGCAAAGCTCCTCAAGGAGTACCGCGAACGATATGAGGGCAATTTCCGCTTTGAATACTCTCCCGAGAGCTTCACGGGCACCGAGCCTGAATTCGCACTTGAGATATGCAACGCAGTTCTTGATGTGTGGCAGCCGACACCCGAGGATAAGGTGATAATAAATCTGCCGGTAACAGTCCAGCTCTCCATGCCGCACGTCTACGCGAATCAGATCGAATACATGTGCGAGAACCTGAAATACCGCGAGAATGTCATTGTCTCCCTCCACCCCCACAACGACCGCGGCTGTGCTGTCGCAGACACGGAAATGGGACTCCTTGCAGGAGCAGAACGCGTGGAAGGCACTCTCTTCGGCAACGGCGAGCGCACGGGAAATGCCGATATCATCACCCTCGCAATGAATATGTATACACAGGGCATAGACCCTCAGCTTGATTTCAGCAATATACCTGCGATCAACGAAGTATACACTCGTCTGACGGGCATGGCTGTCAATGAGCGTCAGCCATACACGGGAAAGCTCGTGTTCGCGGCATTCAGCGGCTCACATCAGGACGCGATCGCAAAAGGTCTGAAATGGCGTGCCGAAAGTCATACGGATCGCTGGAACGTTCCCTATCTACCGCTTGATCCCGAGGACATCGGACGCGAATACTCCGCCGACGTTATCCGCATAAACAGCCAGTCAGGCAAGGGCGGCATCGGATACATACTCGAAACTCACTTCGGCTACGACCTGCCGAAGAAAATGCGCGAAAAGCTCGGCTACATCGTCAAGGACGTCTCGGACAAGCTGCACAAGGAGCTTCTCCCCGGCGAAGTCTATGAGATATTCAGGCAGAGATTCGTGGACATCACCTCGCCGATAAACGTTACGGATACGCAATTCGTACAGCACAACGGCATCGAAGCAACAGTGTCGTTCAGCTTCGGAGACAAAACCGTCACTGCGACTGCCGGCGGTAACGGTCGTCTCGATGCGGTCAGCAATGCACTTCGTTCGTACACGGAAGCGGATTTCAACATCAACGCCTACACCGAGCACGCACTGGAAGTCGGCTCGGCATCCAAGGCTGTCTCCTATGTGGAGATCGTCACGGGCGATGGAAAGAATTACTGGGGAACAGGTATCGACAACGATATCATCACCTCCTCGATAAAGGCTCTTGTCAGCGCAGTAAACAATATGCTGACAGACAAATGAGCTGCGGCAAAACAGAATAATACCGCCAATAAAGGCTAATCGCAGGCTGCCGACCATGAACCACCGGTTTATGGCACGACAGCCTGCTTTTTTCGTTAAGGCAAAACCGCATAAAGATTGTGCGTCAGAAACGCAGTCAGATTTTTCGTCAGATCGTACAGAAATTTTGCAGGCATACTGTCGTATGTCAAGAAATTTATGTGCAGAATGACGGAAAAGATGCAAGTTTATGGCGTACAAAGTCGTCAGACGCGCTTTGTGCGGTGTTGCCTTAAGGGCAGCACGCTTACAGCTCCCCCCTCCCGCATACACGTTATTTTTGCGATTTTACTTGATTTTTCAGCAGAAAAATGTTAAAATAAACTTGATATACACTTTTTCAGTTCCGATTCGGAAGGAAATGATATTATGAGAATAACAGGAGCAAAAATTGTTGTTGAAACTCTCATTGAGCAGGGCTGTGAGACCGTATTCGGTTTTCCGGGCGGTCAGGTCATCGACCTCTTTGATGAGCTGTATCTCAGCAGCGACAGAATAAAGCATATACTTACCGCTCACGAGCAGGGCGCGGCTCACGCAGCAGACGGCTTCGCACGTGCAACAGGCAAGGTCGGAGTCTGCATCGCGACCTCAGGACCCGGCGCAACAAACCTCGTAACAGGCATTGCGACCGCATATCTCGATTCCATCCCGTTGGTTGCAATAACGGGCAATGTTCCGTGCAGCCTCATCGGAAGGGACAGCTTTCAGGAGGTCGATATACTCGGCGTTACCATGCCCGTTACAAAGCACAACTTCATTGTCAAGGACATCCGTGAGCTTGCGGACACTCTCCGCTCCGCCTTCAAGATAGCCAAGTCGGGCAGACCGGGACCTGTTCTCGTCGATATTCCCAAGGACGTTCAGACTGCAAAATGGGACTTTGAGCCAAAACCTGATCCCGTACGTCCTTATCCTCTCTGCTTCGCTTCCGAGAACAAGCTGCGCAGAGCAGCGGAACTGATAAACAGCTCCGAAAAGCCGTTTATCTACTTCGGCGGCGGTATCGTATCGGGCAAGGCATCGAAGGAGCTGCTCGAGCTCTCGGAAAAGATTGACGCGCCGCTCGGAAGCTCACTCATGGGACTCTCGGCAGTACCGTATGACTATCCGCGATTTCTCGGCATGAACGGAATACACGGGCACTACGCCTCGTTCACAGCCCAGAACGAAGCAGACCTCATTATCGCTCTCGGTGTGCGGTTCTCTGACAGAGCCGCATTCGGCACAGAAAAGCATCCGCAGATAATACACATAGACATAGACAACGCCGAGCTCGACAAGAATGTAACTGCCGACCTCTCAATAGAGGGCGACATCAATGACGCTCTGCACAGACTGATACCAATGCTTGCGGAAAAGCGGCATCCCGAATGGAGTGAGCGCATAAGCGAGCTCCGCACAGAGGAGCTCCGCAGGAACGAGGCTGCACGCGGACAAACGACTGCTGAAGGTGCTCTCACGCCAGATGAGATAATCAGCATAATACGCAGCAAAGCCTCTGAGGACGACATCATCGTTACCGATGTCGGTCAGCATCAGATGTGGACGGCTCAGCTCTATCCGCTCCGCAAGCCGAGGACTTTCCTCACGAGCGGCGGTCTCGGAACAATGGGCTACGGCATGGGAGCTGCAATAGGTGCATCGACTGCAACGGGCAGACGAACTGTCCTGTTTACGGGCGACGGAAGCTTCGGCATGAACCTGAACGAGCTTGCGACCGCTGTCTCTCAGAACACTCCGCTCGTAGCAGTAATATTCAACAATGGCATTCTCGGAATGGTGCGCCAGCTCCAGACGCGTTTCTGTGACAGCCGCTACTCCGCGACCGTCCTCAGCCGCAAAACAGATTTCGTAAAGGTCGCCGAGGCATTCGGCGCAAAGGGCGGCAGAGCATCAGACGCAGGAGAGCTTCGCAGACTTGCAGAGGAGGCATTCGCATACAGCGGCACCTTCATTATCGACTGTACCGTAAGCTGCGAAGAAGTCGTACAGTCACCGCTGCAGGACAGCAATGAATGAGGTGAGAGCATGGAATACAGACAGTATGTAATAGGTGTTATCGTTTCAAACGTTTCAGGCGTGCTTTCACGGGTTTCGGGAATGTTCACGCGGCGCGGCTTCAACATCGACTGCCTTACCGTGGGCGAGACGGAATCCGCAGGATTTTCACGCATCACAGTCGCATTCCGCGGCGATAATGACATACGCGACAAGATACTCAAGCAGCTTGAAAAGCTCCATGACGTCAAGGAGGTCGAGGTGCTCGACCCGAACGACACGGTCATACGCGAGCTGCTGCTGATAAAGATACGCAACTCGCCTGCCACCCGTCAGGACATCATGACGGCAGTCGAGATCTTCCGCTCAAAGATAGTTGACTACTCCCCCACGGCTCTGATATGCGAGCTCACAGGTGAGACTTCAAAGATCGACGCATTCATCGAGCTGATGAAGCCGTACGGCATAATGGAAATGTGCCGCACAGGTATAGTTGCGATAGAGCGCGGCGATAACTGCCTGAAAACGATAAAGATGAAATAACTGCGAAAGAAGCTGATACAATGGGTATGACGATTACTCAGAAGATACTTGCAGCTCACTCGGGAACAGACTCAGTGCAGGCAGGAGAGCTTATCCTCGCCTCACTCGACCTCGTCCTCGGCAACGACATTACATCACCTGTCGCTGTCCGTGAGTTCGCAAAGCTCGGAAAAGACAGCGTGTTCGACAGAAACAGGGTAGCAATGGTCATGGACCACTTCGTACCCAACAAGGATATAAAAGCGGCAGAGCAGTGCTGCACCTGCCGCAGATTCTGCGGTGATATGGACATCACCCACTTCTACGATGTCGGAGATATGGGCATAGAGCACGCCCTCATCCCCGAAAAAGGACTTGTTACGGCAGGAGATGCCGTCATAGGTGCCGACTCGCACACCTGCACCTACGGTGCTCTCGGCGCATTCTCAACAGGTGTCGGCTCCACGGACATGGCTTGCGGCATGGCAACAGGCAAGGCATGGTTCAAGGTGCCGTCCGCAATGCGGATAGAGCTTTCGGGAAGCCTACGCAGATACGTCTCGGGCAAGGACGTGATACTTCACATCATCGGGAAAACAGGCGTGGACGGAGCTCTCTACCGCTCAATGGAATTTGGCGGAGAAGGCCTTGCCTCGCTGACTATGGCTGACCGCTTCTGCATGGCGAACATGACTATCGAGGCAGGCGCAAAGAACGGCATATTCGAGGTCGATGACCTCACGCTCGACTATATCCGCAGTCACGGCGCAGCCGAGCCGAAGATATATTCTGCCGACTCCGATGCGGCATACGATGAAGTGCTGCATATCGACCTCTCTGAGATCGAGCCGACAGTTGCTTTCCCGCACCTTCCCGAAAACGCCAGAACATTCGGTGAGATAGGCGACATAAAAATAGATCAGGTAGTCATCGGCTCCTGCACCAACGGACGGCTTGAGGATCTTCAGGCTGCGGCTGAGATACTGCGCGGAAAGCACGTTGCAAAGGGCGTGCGCGTCATTGTGATACCTGCAACTCAGCGTATATGGCTTGAGGCTATGGAGCTCGGGCTTCTCAAAACATTCGTTGAGAGCGGCGCAGTGGTATCAACTCCTACCTGCGGTCCCTGTCTCGGCGGATACATGGGCATTCTTGCCGACGGCGAACGAGCTGTTGCCACTACCAACCGCAACTTCGTCGGACGTATGGGACACCCCGGCTCGGAGGTCTACCTCGCAAGTCCTGCAACTGCCGCGGCAAGTGCGCTGACAGGCAGGATAACAAGTCCGTGGGAGGTAATGGGATGAAATATACAGGAAGCGTTATAAAATATGGCAACAACATCGACACCGATGTCATCATACCTGCACGCTACCTCAATACGAGCGTACCGTCAGAGCTTGCCGCACACTGCATGGAAGACCTCGACAAGACCTTCGTCAGCCGTGTAAAGCAGGACAGCATAATCACTGCCGGTCAGAATTTCGGCTGCGGCTCTTCACGTGAGCACGCTCCCATTGCAATTAAGGCAAGCGGAGTATCACTCGTTATCGCAAAGAGCTTCGCGCGCATATTCTACCGCAACGCCATAAATATCGGGCTTGCTATCGTTGAATGTCCCGAGGCGGCTGATGAGATACAGGAGGGAGACTGCGTGGAAGCTGACCTCGACTGCGGCATTATCCGTGACCTGACAACAGGCAGGGAATACAAAACCGCGCCTTTTCCCGAGTTCGTGCAGAAGATAATCGAAAACGGCGGACTCATCGCGTCAATAGCAAACGGAGCACTGAAATAACGCGGCATCTGATGCTGTGCAAGACCGCGCCTGTGGAAAACAGGCAGTAAGGAGCAATATATGAAAGCTGAGATAGCTCT
>JAKSQV010000013.1 GCA_024403935.1 Ruminococcus sp.
GGCGGAGATGCTGATGCTCTCGCAAACATACTCGCCCTTGAACACCCGTATGTGGACTTCTGCGACGATGATACAGTCCTCTGCTTCGACGTAAGCACCTCAGACGGATATATGAAGGCTCCTGCCCACGCCGAGCTGTTCGGAGATATTTTCGAGATAACAGGCTGGGCTGAATAAAGCAGATGTAAGCATTTCCAAAAGTTTATTATTTTAAGGAGAGATCATCATGATAAAATTAACACTGAAAGACGGAAGTATCCGCGAGATCGAATCCGCACAGTCTGCGGCTGAGATCGTAAAAGGCATCGGCATGGGACTTTTCAAGGCTGCCTGCTGCGTAAAGATCAACGGAGAGGTCAAGGACCTCCGCACCGTTATCGACAGCGACTGCACCTTTGAGGTCTGCACATTTGATGTCCTTGACGGCAAAAAGACCTTCTGGCACACAGCCTCACATATCCTTGCTCAGGCTGTAAAGCGTCTGTATCCTGCCACAAAGCTCGCTATCGGTCCTGCTATCGATAACGGCTTCTACTATGACTTTGACCTTGAAAAGCCCTTCACCCCCGAGGAGCTTGAAAAGATCGAGGCTGAAATGAAGAATATCGTCAAGGAGGGACTTGCTCTCGAACAGTTCGAGCTCTCCCCTGCTGACGCTATCGCTAAGCTCAAGGAAATGGACGAGCCATACAAGGTCGAGCTCTGCGAGGAGCACGCTGATAAGGGCGAGCCCATCTCGTTCTACAAGCAGGGCGAATTCACCGACCTCTGTGCAGGTCCTCACCTCATGGATACCTCTGCTGTAAAGGCATTCAAGCTCATCTCCTGCACAGGTGCTTACTGGAGAGGCAATGAGAATAACAAGATGCTCAGCCGTGTTTATGCTATCGCATTCCCGAAGTCCTCACAGCTTGACGAGTACCTCAAAATGATCGAGGAGGCTAAGCTCCGCGACCACAAGAAGCTCGGCAAGGAACTGGGACTCTTCATGTTCGACCACACTGCTCCCGGTATGCCCTACTGGCTCCCGAGAGGCTGGAAGCTCTTCAATGCCCTTCTCGACTACTGGAGAGGCGTTCACGAGGATCACAGCTATACTGAGATCTCCGGCCCTGTCCTCTCAAAGAAGGAGCTCTGGGTAACATCAGGTCACTGGGATCACTATCAGGACGGTATGTTCGTTATCCCCGCTGAGGACGACAACGAGGTATACTGCGCTAAGCCCATGAACTGCCCGAACGCCATAAAGGTCTACATGAACAAACAGCGTTCATATAAGGAGCTTCCTATTAAGTTCAATCAGGTCGATGTAATCCACCGCAAGGAGAAGTCCGGCGAGCTCAACGGTCTGTTCCGCGTTCAGCAGTTCAGACAGGACGATGCTCATATCCTCGTTACAGAGGAGCAGATCGCATCCGAAATAAACGACATCATGGACATTGCTACCGAGATGTACAACACCTTCGGTCTCAGCTACAAGGCTGAGCTCTCCACTCGCCCCGATGACTACATGGGCGATATAAACGTCTGGAACAAGGCAGAGGCTGACCTCAAGGCTATCCTTGAAGAAAAGTACGGTCCCGACGGATACGAGCTCAACGAAGGCGACGGCGCATTCTACGGTCCGAAGATCGACCTCAAGATGAAGGACGCTATCGGACGTGAGTGGCAGATGGGTACTATCCAGCTCGACTTCCAGCTTCCGCTCAACTTCAAGATGAAGTACATCGCTTCCGACGGCTCAGAAAAGCAGCCTGTAATGATCCACCGCGCTATATTCGGCTCGTTTGAAAGATTCATCGGCATCATCACCGAGAACTTCAAGGGTGCATTCCCGTTCTGGCTCTCGCCTATGCAGGTCGGCATCGTGCCCATCCGCACAGAGCACAATGAGTACGCTCAGAAGGTAGCTGCTCTCCTCAAGAAGAACCGCATCCGTGCAGAGGTCGATTACACCGACGACAACATGAAGAACAAGATCAAGAAGTTCAAGGACTTCAAGGATCCCTATGTTGTCATCATCGGCGACAGCGAAGCTGCTAACGAGCAGGTATCCATCAACATCAGAGGAAACAAGCAGCTCAAGAACGTGCCTCTTGAGAAATTCATCGAGATGTGCAGAACGATGAACGAGGAGCACTCTCTTGATATTATTGACACGCTGTAAACACTGAAAACATACAGTAACAGAAAAGCTGTCAGGTCAATGACCTGACAGCTTTTTTCAGTATGAACCGAATATCGCTTTCAGAACCGTCAGCACTTTCTCGCCCGTAGTGGTAGTATATATCACCTCAGAAGCGCGTTCGGGACAGTTGGTTATTATATTGTCTACTCCGAGAGACATCATTTTCTGCATCTCGCTCCTGTCATCGACCGTCCACACGAATATCCGCTTTCCGTTCTGGTGGGCATTGTTCACGACTGCCGCATTGACAAGAAGATGATTCATGCTCAGTGCGTCGATATACTGAAGCTGTGCAAATGCCGCTGTTGTGGCAACGTTCGCAATAAGTCCCGTCTTGATGTTCGGATCGAGCTGCTTCACCTTTTTTAGTGCCGTGTATGAGAACGATGTAATATAGCAGGAGTCCTCAAGCCCGTACTCCTTTATGGTCTCCACCGTCTTTTCGACCGTGAGATTTGTGTTTCCGTGATCCTTTATCTCAACATTGTACAGCTTCCCGTCACCCACAAGATCAAACACATCTGCAAGCAGAGGTATCCGCGCATCGGGGAAATCAGCTTCGTTCAGGTTCTTGCTCACAACATTGAGCTGCATGAGCTCGTCATAATCGAAGTCGCTCAGCTTGCCCTTGCCGCGGGTAGCGCGGTCAAGCTTTTCATCGTGGAACACCACAAGCTGTTCATCCTTTGTGAGCTGGACATCGAGCTCGATATAGTCCGTGTTGCTCTCAAGCGCCTTCTCAAAGGCATAAAGCGTGTTTTCAGGTGCATCGTGCGAGCATCCGCGGTGAGCTGTGACCTGTGTCCGCGTGATTATACCGACGTTGAGGTTGATGTTGCCCTTGTGCAGTGCGCTGAAGTAGGAATAGTTGAGAACGATGCCTGCAAGAATGACCGAGGTGTACATAAAAGCTCTCACTGCCGTGCTTCGCTTGTGTGCTCCGCGTGTGGGGAGAGTGATCTTTGTATCCTCAGGTATCTCTGCAAAGAATCTGCCTGTCAGCCAGCACATCGCCATCGGAGAGGATATGAACGCGGCTATGGCAGCAAATATCTCGCCCTCGTATTTCAGCACCTTCAATGATGTGACCAGCACCTTGTTCGTGCTTGTAAATCCCTTTATAAATACCAGCACGGCAATGCTTACCGCAAATGTTATCACAGCTATGGCTGCTATTATGAACAGCGTCCACAGTGCAAGAGAAAGTGTGTATTTCAGCCTTTTACCGATAATGAGTCTGCAGCTCTCCTTGACGCTGTCATACATCGGCTTGTCCGTGAGAACAAGGAAGTGCAGGCTGAAGCTGCGTGTGACAATGACAAAGGCAAACACCACCTGAATACAAATGTATATGACAAGTGCGGCGTGAGTGTTCACCGAACGGAACGCATCACGCAGTATCGGCAGTATCGGCGTGAGAAATACGCCTGAAGAAATGGTGTACTGTGCGATCGGCATATACACCATGAACGTCAGGAAGCACAGCAGACCCTTTCCGCGGAAAGCCTTCCTGAACGCGAAAAATCCCGTGCGGAACATTCCCAGAACAGTCAGCCGCTCTCCCTTCCAGCAGCATGAATAGCACGCCGCAAGTCCTGACAGCTCCGTGAAAGAAAACAACGCCGTGACAAAAAGTATCAGCACCAGCGCAACAATGGTCGCAGGATTCCTGAGATATATCCACACCTTCTCATCCGAGAGGTAGCGTACGTTTGATATCTTCATAGTCAGCTTCAGCAGAAGCATGAGAAGCGGTGCTCCGACAGAGAGGAGCATCAGCTTAAAGATCAGCTCGTACAGCAGTACATCAGGCAATGCTCTCAGGAACACTCCGATGGATCTAAAAAAATTCTTTTTCATTCCGATTATTTTACCCGTTAGTGTTTTCCGGAAGGGAGCATATCCCGTCCGGTGCAGTACAGAAAATCTGCATGATATACCCTTATTAATGTCTGCTCAATAACAAAAAATCGGCTTTATTCAGCTTTTTAAGCCAATTTTTTGTTTGCCATTCAAGGCAAAATGAGTTTGACTTCAAGAAATGTAATGCGCAAATACACAATAGTATTAAGAATCTGCGCTCCCCGTACTGTGTTCGGGGCAATAACCGCCATACGGCGATTATTGAGGATACATTTATTATATAGCTTTGCTCCTCTGTTGTCAACAAGAAACAGCCAATGCATAAAAAAGGAAGCCGCACCTGCGGCATCGTGCAAACAAGAGGCAAAGAGCCGTTCGGAACAGATCTTTGCGTCCTGCTTACCGTTTTTCCGTCAGGTACAGCATCAGAAAAAAACAATATAGAAGGGGAATTGGGGGATCGTATGATCCACTAATAATATACATAATGAAACTTAAAATAGACTTAAATCTGACGCATCCCAAATGATCGGGACTTCCGTCTGCTGTACGGGAACTGAAAAAGGACTATCGGAGGATGTGTTCCCGATAGTCCTTCTGCTTTTTATCTGAGGTGCCAGATGTTGTCTGCGTACTCAGTGACCGCACGGTCAGCGGAGAATATTCCCGCACCTGCGATGTTGTTGAGTGACATTTTTGCCCACTTGCGCTTGTTGTTGTAGCACTCGGTGATATATGCCTGTGCTTTTCTGTAACTGTCAAAGTCAGCGAGCACCATATACGGATCGCGCAGACGGAGCGAATCGGCAACGTCCACGAATGTGCATCCGTTGATGCCGTGATACATACGCTCTATCGCCTCGTTTATCCTGCCATCGTTCTTGAAGAAGTGCTGCGGCTCGTAGCCCCTCTCTCTGAGTGCGTTGACCTCGGGAGTCGTCATGCCGAAGATAACGATGTTATCGTCGCCTGCTGCCTGCTTTATCTCGATATTTGCACCGTCGAGAGTGCCGAGGGTAACTGCTCCGTTGAGCATGAGCTTCATATTGCCTGTTCCCGAAGCCTCTGTACCTGCAAGCGAGATCTGTTCGGATATATCAGCGGCAGGCATAAGGCGTTCCGACATGGTAACGCAGTAATTCTCGAGGAAGATGACCTGAAGCTTTCCGGCGATATTCGGATTCTTCCTTATCTCCTCCGAAATTGCCCAGATGAGCTTGATTATCTGCTTTGCAAGATAGTAGCCCGGAGCAGCCTTTGCCGCAAAGATATAAGTCTTGGGAGTGAACGGAGCGTCGGGGTTGTTGAGCAGATATGCATAATCAGCAAGTATATTCATAACGTTGAGGTGCTGTCTCTTGTACTCGTGGAGACGCTTGACCTGAACGTCAAAGATGCTGTCGGTATTGACGATTATTCCGCTGTTCTTCTTGACATACTTCGCAAAGCTCTCCTTTGCCTGCTTCTTTACAGCGAGAAGCCTGTTGAGAACTTCCTTGTCATCCTGATACTTGCGGAATCCCTCAAGCTCTACGGCATTTTTCATGAACTTGGGACCGATAGTCTCGCGGAGGAGCTTGGTGAGTCCGGGGTTGGACTGGAGCAGCCAGCGTCTGTATGCAATGCCGTTGGTGACATTCTTGAACTTCTCGGGAGTGTTCTCGTACTCATCGCGGAACACGGACTCCTTGATTATCTCTGAATGAAGCTTGGATACGCCGTTTACGCTGTGTGAAGCAACAACGCAGAGAGTTGCCATGTGGACCATGTTGTCCTTGATGATGGACATACGTGTGGTTTTTGCACTGTCACCGCCGTTGTGCTCCATGAGTGAGCGGCAGTAGCGGTTGTTTATCTCAACGATGATGGAGAAGATTCTCGGAACGATCTTCTTTATGAGGTTCATATCCCACTTTTCAAGAGCCTCTGCCATTACTGTGTGGTTTGTGTATGCAAAGGTCCTTGTAACGATATTCCATGCCTGATCCCAGCCGTAGCCGCAGTCATCAAGGAGGACTCTCATAAGCTCGGGGATAGCAAGTGTCGGGTGAGTGTCATTTATGTGGATAGCTACCTTTTCAGCGAGGTTTTCAAGTGTGCCGTATACTGTCATGTGATTATTGACGATGTCTCCTATCGCAGCCGCACAGAGGAAATACTGCTGTCTCAGGCGGAGGCTCTTGCCCTCGATGTGGTTATCGTTGGGGTAGAGTATCTTCGAGATAGCGTTTGCGATGGAATTCTGGGCAAGAGCACTTGCATAATCGCCCTTGTTGAACATCTTCATATCAAAGTTCGGAGCCTTTGCCGACCACAGACGAAGCACGGACACGCCTTCTCCGCCGCAGCCCGACACATACATATCGTAAGGTGTGGCAACGACTGTATTACAGTTGACGTGCGAGATATAGTGATACTGATTGTCCCAGTACTCCTGAAGTTCGCCGTCAAAGTAAACATCTATCGAAAGCTCCGGTCTTGGCACGAGCCACACGCTTCCGCCGGGAAGCCAGTTGTCAGGAAGCTCTGTCTGCCAGCCGTCCTCAAGCTTCTGCTGGAAAATACCGTATTCATAGCATATCGAATGTCCCATTGCAGGGAATCCGGTGGTTGCAAGTGCATCGAGATAGCACGCCGCAAGTCTGCCGAGGCCGCCGTTTCCGAGACCTGCATCAGGCTCGCACTCATACACCTTGTCAAGGTTGATTGTATGCTCCTTGAGCATCGCGCGTACTTCATCGGCTACTTCAAGATTGAAAAGATTTGCCTTGAGCGAACGTCCCATAAGGAATTCCATCGAGAGGTAGTATATCTGCTTTCCGCCTGCGGAATGGGTGCGGTTCACGAAGCTCTGTCTCTTTGCCGCAAGCTCCTTTACAATGATAGAGGAAAGTACCTGATATACCTGCTTATCCGATGCCCCCTCAGGAGTCACATTGTAGAGTGCCTGAAGCTGCTTGGGAAACTCCCGCTTGATGTGTTCAAAAAGCGGATTGGTTTTCTTTGCCATATTAAATCTCCGTTCTGTCATAAGTGATATTAATATTACCGCTTGTATAAGTTTTATCCCTCGTAAAAATGCCGAATTGCCGAATTATCGTTGCTGCGATTACAAGCAGTATATAAGATATTGTACCACTTTTTATCGGTATTTTCAACTGTATAATTCAACAAATTTTTATCAACCTGTTTTCTATTTTGCTGAAAACCGTTGTGATTTGCGCTTCCGTACAGAACAAATCAATGATTTTCTTTGTGCAGTATGGTCAAAGCAGAAGCTGCCAAACGGCTCGGTTTGTGCATATATATTGCAAAATCGCCGCTCTGACACTGCATAAATATATTTAAAAAATAAAACTTGCAAAAACAGTAAAAAACATTTGAAATTCTGCGGAATATGTGATATAATATATTTACTTGGATTTTTCCTCATGTAATTGTGTAGCAACAAAACAAACCAAAGAGAGGATATGATACACTATGGAAAAGAAAAAAGGTCTGTTCATACTCAAGCTGTTCATTATCATTATATGCATTTCGTCTGTCATCATCTCGCTGACAGTGAATATCCTTTTCACAAAGGACAACACTCCCAAGCTGTTCGGCAAATACATCTATGTGGTTGAGGAAAACAACCCCATGCCGAATGACGTTTCGTCTGGCTCTGCCCTGCTTGCCAAAGACGCAAAAGACGTAAGCATCGCAGTAGGCGACATCGTTCTCTGCTATCCCGCAGATAATCCCGACAAGCTCTGCCTCAGAAGCATCAATTACATCGTGGATGCCGAGGAGGGCGCTGAGGAAAGATATTACACCAAGGATTCCGTACATGAGGACACAGTTGATTCTATCCCCAAGGACAAGATCGCTGCTATCTGCACAGGCTATCCCGAAAGTCCCGAGCTCGGCGTATTTATCAGATTCGCTCAGAGCATCAAGGGTATTCTTATTATGCTCGTTGCTGCAAGCGTTATCCTCGTTATCTTCATCATCGCTGCCATTGCAAAGACTGTCAGCGGCAAAAACGATGAGGATGAAGAATTTGACTTCTACGAATATCAGGACGAGGAAGAAGTTCCTGCAAGAAGCAAGAAGAACGGCGGTTTCGCTTACGATTCAGCTCCCGACAACTATGTTCCCACTGAGCTTGAGCGCAAGAAGATGTCTATCGCCGAGAATTTCAGCCAGAAGGAAGTAAATCACGATTCTCCCTATCAGAAGGAAAAGGAGCGCACCATGCAGTTCAAGGCTCAGAAGGTCAGCCTCTCGAACACAACCTCCTTCCCCACCTCAAACAGCTCGGCTGAATCCTCATTCGCAGCAAGAAATATCGGGGCACAGTCTTCGACAGCTCCTACCGCCGATGCACTCCGCGAGGAAATGCTCCGCAAGACCGCAGAGGCTGAAAGAGCAGGTCAGTACGCTGCTTCGGCTGATAACAGCGTTCCTGATATTACAGGCGTTCTTTCCACATCGGCTGTCGAGCAGATGACCAAGAACGATGCACGCACATTCAGTTCATCTACGAGTCCCACAGCTGCACCGAAGAAGAGCAGTTCTCCTGATATCTCAGACATCCTCGGCAAGGAAGATTCCGCAAGACGCTCAAAGAATCCGTCGGATATGTCAGTGGACGATCTGCTGAAGATAATAGAAAACGAAAAGAATAAGCTTTAATGAAAAACGCCGCAAGGGCAGAGCCTTTGCGGCATTCTTCTTTTATTAGGACAGGCAGGTAACGATATGAACGCAAGAATCGCTATCATTGAAGATGATCCCAATATTCGCCGCATACTGCATGACTTTCTCAGCAAAAACGGCTGCACGATAAGTGAGGCTGCGGACGGCTCTGCTGCATCTGCACTGCTCAGTGAGGAACAGTTCGACCTTGTACTCATGGACCTCATGCTCCCCGGTATCAGCGGCGAACGGCTCATCGCGGAGCTCCGCACCCATTCCAGAACTCCCGTTATCGTTGTTTCGGCACGTTCCATGCTCGAAACAAAGCTGGAGGTGCTCCGTCTCGGAGCAGACGACTATATCCTCAAACCGTTCGACCTGAACGAAGTCCTTGTACGTATGGAGGTCGTTCTGCGCCGCACCGGCGTATCTCAGCCGCCGGATACTCTGACATTCGGCAGGCTTACTGCCTTCCCTGCGGATAAACGTTTCTGCTGGGACGACAAGCCTATCTCGCTCACGGCAAAAGAATCCGATATACTGCTTCTCCTTATGAAGCATCCGCAAAAGGTCTATTCAAAGGCAAATCTGTACGAATCGGTGTGGAATGAGGAATACTGCTGTGAGGACAATACAGTGAATGTTCACGTCAGCAACCTGCGCTCCAAGCTGAAAAAAGCGTCGGGCTGTGACCTCATTGAGACCGTCTGGGGAATCGGTTACAGAATGAAGGGAGAAGAATAATGGAATGCCTTGCTGTCATCATTCTTGCCGTCATAACCGCCATGCTTGCCGTAAACATCATCGTACGGAAGCTTCAGATCCGCACAATAAGACGCGAGCTTTCCCGCACCATAACCCCCTCCTACGACCGCCAGCTTTCCGTTGTCCTGTTCAACAGGGAACTATCCTCGCTTGCCGCAGCTATCAATCTTGTTCTCGACAATCAGCGCAGACTGAAGCTCGATGCTGTCCGTGCGGAAAACAACCTCAGGCAGTCTCTTTCGGATATTGCTCACGACTTCCGCACTCCCATGACCGTCATAAAAGGCAATCTCCAGCTACTCGCGCAGGAGGAGCACCTCTCTCAGCAGGGCAGTGAATACCTCGATGTATGCCGACAGAAGGCTGACAAGCTCCAGAAAATGGCAGATGCTTTCTTTGAGCTGGCTGTGCTCGAAAGCGACGATGTCTCCGCAGAGATAAGGCAGGTCAATCTGTCCAGAACGCTCATGGAGTTCCTTGCAGACAATGAAGCCGCAATTCGTCTTCACGGGCTTGAGCCGCAGATCATTTTTCCCGAAAAAACCGTATTAATCAGAGCAGACGAGCAGATGCTCGTGCGTATGCTCGGAAACGTGCTCAACAATATTTACAAGTACGCACAAGAAAGCTTCCGTCTGGAGCTCAGAAGCGGCGCGGAAACGGCAGAGCTGAGCTTCTCGAACCATGTCCGCAGCGGCGAAATGCCAAATACAGGTATGATATTCGAGAGGAGCTACCGCGCCGATGCCTCACGCAGCGGCGAAAGCGCAGGTCTCGGTCTTTTCATCGTGCGGCTGCTTGCCGAGAAGCAGGGCGCAAAGGTCAGTGTCTCAGCGGACGGCGACGTTCTGACTCTGACTATGAGCTTCCCGACCGCACATTGATTTTTATTTTCAATAACAAAGCCCTGATGCAAGGTTTATCCTTTGCATCAGGGCTTTTACCGTCTTACTGTTCTTTTTTTGTTTCGTCTGTGGTTTCAAGGATAGTCTCGTAGCTCTCATCCTCAAGGCGTTCCTTCTCCGCCTTCCTTTCGGATGCCGAAGCACGCTTCCTGCCCTTTGACATGAGCAGTACCGCAAACACGATCACCACCAGCAGCAGTGCTGCCGCCACGATGAAGAATGCATACTGTTTCAGGCTCTTATCAACGCGGTTACATTCAAGCTTATTGCTCTTTGCGTATCTTTCACCCTCGCTTCCCGTAAACACGCTCATACCGAATGACTCGTCAGCAGTGTAGCTCTCGTCTTCTCCGAGGGTATAGCCGAATGCGTGTGCACTGATATTGGTTACGCTCTTAGGTATGCTTATCTGTCTGAGCTTCGGGCAATCCAGAAATGCACCCTCACCTATATCGGCAACGCCCTCAGGTATAACCGCCTTTGACAGCGACGAGCAGCCGAGAAAAGCTCCGTCTCCGACAGTGTGGAGCGTCAGAGGGAAATCGACCGCTTCGAGCGATGTGCAGTACTTGAACGCTATCGGTGCGATATTGGTCAGACCGGCTGCAAAGTCGATCTTTTTCAGACCTGTGCAATAGCTGAACGCGCTCTCGCCGATGTCCGTCACCGATGAAGGAAGATACAGCTCTGTCATCTTCACACACACCGAGAACGCACCCGGCTCGATATACTTGACCTCGTTCCTGATATATACCTCTCCGCTGAGTGCTGTCGATGCGCGGTAGATATTCTGTCTGCTGTTGTTGTAAAGTATGCCGTCCTCGAATGTGAACGCGCCGCAGTCTGAGGAATCTATGTCCGTGATGCTGCTGCACTGAGCAAACGCCATAGCTCCGATAGAACTGAGTTCTCCGGGCAGTCTGACACTTTTTAGCATCGAACAGTTATAGAATGCATAATTTCCTATCGAGCTTACCTTGTCAGGAATATCCACTGATTCAAGGCGCGTACACCCCATGAACATACCGCTTTTGAGCTCTGTGATGCGCTTCGGGAGAGTCACCTTCTTGAGCGAATTACAGCCTGCAAACGCATTTTCACCAATGCTTGTGATAGTATCAGGAATAGTCAGCTCCTCGATATAGTGGCAGTCCTGAAATGCCTTTTCCGCTATTGCAGTAATGGCATATCCGTTGCGCAGCTCGGGTATCTCGGAAAGGATAGATGTCGGATCGCACGCTGTTATCGTGTATGTGCCGTTCACAAGCTCGTAGGTGAAGTTTCCGTCGCGGAGCTCCTCGCCTACCTCTGCGTTCTCGACCACGGCAAATGAAGAAAGGCTGACAGACATACAGGCAACGGCGGCGGTACACAATGCCGCAGCAAGCTTAATTATCCTATTCTTCAGCTTCATCGTCTGCCTCCTCATCGCTGTCCTCGGGAGCTTCCTCTGCCTTTTCAGGCTTAGCAGCTTTTTTTGCTGCAGGTCTTGATGCCTTTTTCTTTTTTACAGACTTGCCTGTGGCAACTCCGATAACAGCAAGGACTGCCGCTGCGATCATGCCTATGATAACGTACAGGAATCCCCTGTTCACGTTCACGTCAGCAACTCCGACCGTATTCGTCACAACATTTATTCCGCACGCCTTGGCATACTTGTAGGCGGTAGAGTCCTTTTTCGCGTATATCGTGTAATCCTCGACAACGGAGTACGGGTCCTCCTGCGACTCCATTGCAAGCTGCTGGTCGTATACAAAGCCGAATGCATAGTCGCCGATGAAATCGAGCTTTTCACCGAGGCGGACGCTTTTCAGCTCGGGACACGCAAAGAATGCTCTGTATCCCACCGATTCAAGCTCCTTTGAGAACCTGACACTGCCGAGCTTTCCGCAGGTCTCGAATGCATAATCGTCTATCTTCTTTATGTGTGAGAGGTCTGCCTCCTCAAGGAAGGCGTTTCCGCAGAATGCCGATGTATTTATCTCCTCAGTCTCCGCAGGAGCCTTGAATTTCTTGGCAGTCTTTCCGCGCGGATACACAAGCAGAGTCTTCTTGTCGCTGTCGTACAGAACTCCGTCGGCAGAGGAATATGCTCCCTCACCGTCAGTCACGTTTATCTCCTCAAGCTCGGCACAGTCCACGAACGGCTCAACGCCTTCGATGTTCTCACAGCTTCCCGGAATGGTGAGCTTTTTCAGCTTTGACGAGAACATATTCTCGCCTATCGTTTTCAGCCCGTCGGGCAGGATTATCTCAGAAGCTTCATTTGTTGAGAATGCCCCCTTGTACAGACCGGCTACGCTGTGTCCGTCCACCTCAGCGGGAACGGTGATAACATCGTCCATAGAAACGCAGAAGGTGATATATGCCTCGCCGTCGATGAGTGCGTATTCGTAATCCTCGAAGGAATGTCTGTCGAGCTTGCTGTACTCCTCCTCAGCCTCAGCGACTTCGACCGATTTGAAGGTAAAGTCGTTGGTGTAGCCGTATTCGGTATCGCTGTCCTTGCAGTATTGCTCGGCAACAGTGCCCGAAGTTCCGATTATCACGAAGTCGCTGTCCATTTCTTCGTTCTCGTTATAACCGAACGCGCAGTAGCCTATCTCCTCAATGGATGCAGGGATCTCCACCTGCTTCAGAGCTGTTCCTGCAAACGCGCTCTGTCTGATATACGTTACATTGGGAGGAAGCTCGATCTCGGCAAGCTTTGAACAGCCGAAAAACGCCGCAAGTCCTATTCCGTCGGTAGAATCCGAAAACTTTACCGAGGTCAGCGAAATATCGTTGATGAACGACATGACATCGACATATTCTATCGAAGTGCCGCTCATATCTATCTCCTCAAGGAACTGGCAGAAGCTGAACGAGTGACGTCCTATCGTTGTCAGTGAATCAGGCAGGGTTATGTGCTTCAGCCTTGACTCCGCAAAGCCTGCAACTCCTATTTCCGTAACGCTGTCGGGAACTGTATAGCTCTCACGCTCGTTTGCGGCAGGATAGTGTACGAGCATGGTCATGTCCTTGTTGTAGAGCACGCCGTCTTTCGTGCAGTAATTCGCGTTATCGGGCGATACCTCTGTTTCAAGGAGGTTGAGACACGATGCGAACGGGTTGTCAGTCGATATGTATTCGATGCCTGCCGGAATGATTATCTTTTCCGCGTGGCTTCCGAGGAAGGCATCAGTTGCAAGCTCCGTGACAGGCATTCCGCCGAGAGTGTCGGGAACGGTTATTTCCTTATCTTCAAGCGTACAGCCGACGATAACAGCATTGCCGTTTGAATCGGCTTCATAGAGAAAGCCGCCCTCCTCAGATGCATCCTGCATTTCGGCTCCTGCATCCGGATCATCAGCAGTGCCCAGTATATCGCCATCTGCGGATACGGAAGCTGCATCATCGTTAACAGCATATCCCGACATCACAGGAGCTGCGGTATTTCCAAAACACAGCAGCAATCCCACAAGGAAGGCCGCCGTTTTTCTGTGAGTATTCATGTTTTTCCCTCTCTTTACTGCATTGCTGCAAAAATAAGACAATAAAGGCAATACCGCACAAAGCAACTCTCAGAACTTTGCGCACTATCGCCTTAACATTATATCACAATAACAGCAGGAATGCAATGTATTTCACATATATTTCCGCAATTACACATTTCTATCATCTGCGCCTGCGGAAATTGACAATCGCGGCAGAATATGGTATAATCTGTTTCGATAATTTTAATGAAAGAATTGATGCTATGTTTCTCGATGATCTGTGTTTCAGCCTGAATGCCACCATGCCTGTTTTCCTTATGATGGTGTTCGGCTGCATCTGCCGAAGAACAGGTCTGCTCGATGAAAAAGCCACCGCTGTCATCAACAGATTCACTTTCAGAACGCTCCTGCCTGCACTGCTGTTTGCCGACCTTTCAAAAGCGGATTTCCGCTCAGTATGGGATACGAAATTCGTGCTGTTCTGCGTGGGAGCAACTCTGCTCAGCATTCTCACCGCGGGCGCATATTCGCTTCTCCACAAGGACAGGACAGAACGCGGCGAGATCATACAGGCTTCCTACCGAAGCAGTGCCGCAGTTCTCGGAATAGCGTTCGTGCGGAACATCTACGGCGATTCGCTCATGGCGGCACTCATGGTGCTCGGAACAGTCCCGCTGTACAATATCGCTGCGGTAACAGTGCTGTCGCTTACATCTCCCGACAGGAAAAAAGACGGCGGACGCTCTCTTGCGGCTGATACACTGAAGGGCATCGCCACAAACCCGATCATCCTCGGCATAGTTGTCGGAATGGCATGGTCACTCCTGAAAATACCGCAGCCCGTGATACTTGAGCGGTCGATCTCATACCTTGCGAATATGGCAACTCCGCTGTCGCTCATCGCACTCGGAGCATCATTCCGCACAGGTGAAGCAAAAGGCAGGATACGCGTGACGATAGGTATCACATTCATCAAGCTCGTGCTGTTCTGTGCAGTATTCCTTCCTGCGGCTATTTATCTCGGTTTCCGCGGAGAGAAGCTCATTGCGATACTCGTGATGCTCGGAAGCGCGACTACGGGAAGCAGCTTCATAATGGCAAAGAATCTCGGACACAAGGGCGCAATAACGGCATTTGCGGTCATGCTCACCACTCTGTGCAGTGCATTCACGCTCACAACATGGCTGTTCCTGCTGAAAACCTTTGATTACATATAATGCCGCAACACAAACAAACAGGAGGATGTGCCGACAGTGAACACAAACAGAGTCAAAAAGAAAAGATACACGATCTTTGTCGGACTGAAAGATAAAGACGAAAGGCTTCAGAAGATACAGACCAAAAGGATAATACAGCTTGTCAATCTTTGCTGTCGGGAGTATGGTCTGGCATTTTCCTGCTTTGTACAGAACGGCGGCTACATCCATGAACGCGGAGATTATGTCTTTGAAAATAGCCTGTGTATCGTTTTTATTGAACCCGATGAAAAACTGATAGATGAGATCGGCAAAGACCTTTGTGCTTTCCTGAATCAGGAATCCGTCATGGTCACAGTTGATGAGATCGAATCATATTTCATTTCAGAGTCGTTATCGTAACATATATACAAGAAAGGCAAGGTAAAGGGATGCCCCCTTTACCTTGCCTTTTAAATTTTTACTTCTTTTCAGGTTCAGCGTTGCTCTCTATGAGCTTCTTGCGCATTATCACAAGATCAAACGTATCGACTGACTTATCCTTATTCATATCCGCAGATGCGTACTGTACCTCGGTAAGTGACGCTCCGCCGAGAAGGTAATTCTGCATTACGACTGCATCGGAAATACTTACCTTGCCGTCGGTATTCAGGTCTCCTGCAACGATGCTGCTCTTTCCTACCGAGAACACCGTATCAACGAGCGTAAACTTCTTTCCTGCTGTATCCTCAGCTTCTATGCGGTAGATGTAAGTTCCTTCCGCCAGCTTGTTGAACATGATATGGCCGTCAAAATAGCCTGAGAGATCGTATGTGGCAGTTTTCGGAGCTGCCTCTGCGGTCTGGACTGCGCTTGCACCGTCCTTGCTGTATACGCCGCCCCACACCTTTGCTATCGGCAGATTCGACTTGATAGTACCCTTCACTCCGAAGGTCGTGCCGAGAGTCATCGTATCCTTGGGAACGGTCGCATTTTCGATCTTCATTTCCGATTTGATGTCGCCGAGCTTTTCGAGATAATCCATTGAGCTGTATCCGCTGATGCCGTTGTACTCGACGTGCGCCCACTTGCCGTTGCCCTTTGTGACATTGACCTGTGCGCCTGCGGGTATCTGTCCGAGAGATGCGGAATCGGCACTGTGTCCTGCTCTTATATAAAGGAAAGTTACAACATTCTTTGTCGTATAAACGCCTGCACAGTCCGCTGTACAGTCGCACTCGGGAGCCTCTCCGCCTGTTGCAGCGGCATTGGGATTTGCTATCGCTGTTCCGTCATACTTGAAGTATGTGAGCGGATCGTAGTAAGTCCTGCTCGGCCAGCCGCTCAGCAGCTTGTCGCAGATACCGAAATGGAGGTGGTTGCCGCTCGAATCGCCCGTGCTGCCGACATGACCTATCATATCGCCGCCTGATACCGCCTTTCCTGACGTTACCGTAACAGATGAACAGTGTGCGTAGTAGGTGTAAACTCCGAGGTCCTCATGGAGAATGATTATCATATTGCCGTATGCATCCATCCAGTCTGCGTAAACGCAAGTGCCCGGATAAGCCGCATAGATGTTTGCGCCGTAGTCAGCCTCGACGTCGATGGCGTTATGGTAGCCTGAAACATCGTACTCATTTCTGAGCGGATCGAAGTAGGTGCTGATTTTCTGGAACGACTTGTCGAGCGGCCAGACTGCCGACACAGCTTCTGCTGCATGGGATGTGCAAACGTTTCGCACGCTGCATGGCACTGCAACTATCAGCACGGCGGCAAGCAGCAGCGATGCCGCCTTTTTTACTATTCTGTTCATATTATAAGCTCCTTAGCGGAATTTTCCCCAATAATGCGGCAGATAACAGTTTTTCTTTCTCTTGCGTTACAGCTCTGCCACAAGTAGTATGATACCATATTTAAGCATGAATGTCAAATCCCGAGCCTCAATAACGTTCACAGGAACCCGAATATCCAGTTATTGTACAAAAATCGAACAGGTGTTTTGTCGATATTGCTCCACAAGGTCTTTCAGCCCTTGACCTGACCAAAGGGGCGCACCCCTTTGGAATCCCAACCCTTTGATTTTGCTGGCGAAACTGCCTTTTTCTGACAAACTGCAGAGCCGCCCGTAGGCGGCTCTGCAAAACTTATGTGAAGAAAAGCTCCTTGATCTCTATCTTGTCCGTACCCCTGAAGCGTATCGTGACATCGAATTTTTCTTTGTCCGCGCTGACGGGAACTGAAATATCAGTCCACATATCAGCAGGAACGACCTCGGCAGTCTGCCCGTTTATCTCGATGCTGCCTGCTCCGTTTCCGCGGTAGGATACTCCGACACGCCCTGCATTTCCCGAGAAATAACGGAAGCGTATTAGAGTGCCGTCCGCGACCTCGCTGATAAAGCGTTCGGTGTAATGGTCAATGCCGCGCTCATCAGCATTTGCCAAGCTTTCCTCGCTGCCGAATATACGGTGGTTGACATTCGGGAAGCTCTCCGTAAATATCTTGTTAGAGCCGTGAGGCATACGTCCGTTTGTGATGTGGCAGGCTATGGTCGCAGGATAGCGTCCCTCCGCACGGAGCGACCTGCCGTTAAGACCGCAGCTCGAGATCTCGACCTGCTTTATGCTTCCGTCGGGAGCAATGGTTATCGGCTCGGCACACGCCTGACGGCTGTAATCGGACTTATGGGTGAGGCGGTGATAGAACACATACCACTGCCCGTTTATTTCAATGATACTGCCGTGAGTAGTACCTGTCATATTCATTCTTGTATCATCGCTGACTCCGTTCACGCCGATGTCGCCGTTTGAAACGATAGTTCCGCCGAACACGAAATCCTTGTCGGGGAAGCTGCTGACGGCGTAGCAGAGCTCGTGATTCTTCTGTGAGGAATAGATAAAGTAATATTTATCTCCGACCTTGCGCATCGAGCTTGCCTCGAAAAACTCGTGTCCGCCGAAATCGGACTCGTATGGAATGATATGGTGCGGCTCGCCGCTGGCAGTGAGCATATCGTCCTCGAGCGTCACAACTGCGGGACCGTTAACGTTGTCGGGTGTGGAGAGTATCTCATCGCGTGTCTTGCCGAAGCGGTCCATGACCTCTGCCATTTTGCTTTCGTCTGCGGCAAGCTTGTCATTGCTCTCGTCCATATACTGTGTGCCGTAGTAAATGCGTATAGTACCGTTGTCGTTGAACGCACACGGATCAAAGCAGACATACTTCTTCATAGGTGTGCCGTCAGGATAATGAACAAATCCTAAATATTCATATCTTCCGGCAGGCTCGTCGCATACTGCGACACTTATCGGGCCGTAATAGCCGCCGTGGCCGAAATCTCCCGACATACAGTAATAGAGGTAATATCTGCCGTCATTTCCCTGAACAACGTCGGGAGCATACATATACGGACGCTCCTTGTGATCGGGATCCTGCTCGGCTCTGTAGATAACGCCTTCGCACCGCCAGTCCGAGAGATCGTCCACGGGTGCGGAATAAACAGTGTAATCGCCCATACAGAATGTCCGTCCGCCCTCGACATCACGCGAACCGTAGAGGTAAACTCTGCTTCCGAAGATATGCGGCTCCCCGTCGGGGATATAAGCATCCTGTGGCAGAAATGGGTTATATACCTGCTTTTTCATATTTTTCTCCTTTGTGTGTGATATAAATTGAGCGGAAAACGAGAACTTCTCCGCGAGGTACACCGCCTGTCGGATATACATTTCTGTATTCTGCCCGACAGCCTGCAAAGCACCCAACGGTTCATCCGTTTTTCCGCCCAACAGCATCTGTTACCGATTCAGACAGCGTGACCGTTTGCCTTTATAACGTTCACAACGCTGTCAACGTATCTGCGGCAGGTCTCCTCGTTCTCAGCCTCGACCATAACGCGCACAAGCGGTTCAGTACCGCTCTCGCGGACGAGGATGCGTCCTGTGGAGCCAAGTTCAGCACTGACCTTCTCGACCATCGCCTGAACAGCCGGGTCAGACTGTGCCGCCTTCTTATCCTTTACGCGGACATTCTCAAGCACCTGAGGATATACGACAAAGGGTGCCGCAAGCTCGCTGAGCTTCTTTTTGCGCGACATCAGTACCTGCATCATCTTGAGACTGGTAAGTATACCGTCGCCCGTAGAGGCGTATTTTGAGAAGATTATATGTCCCGACTGCTCTCCTCCGAGGCAGCAGCCGTGCTCCTTCATATATTCGTATACATACTTGTCACCGACAGCAGTCTTTGCGTAGTCAACGCCTATTTCGTCAAATGCCTTGAAAAGTCCGAAGTTGGACATTACAGTTGCAACAACAGTGTTGTTGACGAGCTTTCCGCGCTCCTTCATATATCTGCCGTAGATATAGAGGATGTGGTCGCCCGAGATCAGATTTCCCTTTTCGTCCACGCAGAGGCAGCGGTCAGCATCGCCGTCGTAGGCAAAACCTACATCACAGCCGTTTTCCACCACATACTTCTGAAGGACTTCTATATGTGTAGAGCCTGCATTCTCGTTGATATTGATACCGTTGGGCGCGGCATTGATAACGTGTGTTTCGGCTCCGAGAGCATCAAATACAGATTTTGCGATGTTCCACGATGCACCGTTTGCGCAGTCGAGAGCGACCTTAACGCCTCTGAACGAGTACATCCCGAGTGAAATAAGGTAGCCGATATAGCGGTTCCTTCCGGATACATAATCGATCGATCTGCCTATTTTTTCGCCTGTTGCGAAGGGAAGCTCCTTCCACTCCTGACCGAAAACGCTGAGATTTCCGTCAAGATAAGCTTCAACGAGGTCTATGACCTCATCCTCCATTTTCTCGCCGCTGCCGTTAATAAGCTTCAGACCGTTATCGCAGTAGGGGTTATGGCTTGCTGAGATCATAACAGCACAGTCAAAGCTGTCCAC
Organism: Ruminococcus sp.; assembly: GCA_024403935.1. Classification (GTDB taxonomy): domain Bacteria; phylum Bacillota; class Clostridia; order Oscillospirales; family Ruminococcaceae; genus Ruminococcus. The sequence goes on from JAKSQV010000013.1 coordinate 19,965, forward strand.
ACGCGATATATATGCAACCGACGGAGTAGTGGTGACGTGAAGAAGGTATGCGTCCGCACCTGAGGCGGTAAGTCCGCCGACAAGCGAATATTCAAACATATAGCTTGAAAGGCGCGTATCCTTGCCGATAACTATACGAGCGGGAGAATCGTCTCCCTTACGGCGTTTCAGTTCACCATAGTACCAGCCGATAAAGCGTCCTACCTTAAAAGCGTGGTCAGCAGTGAGGTTTTCATTTGCAGTGCCTCTGAATCCGTCCGTACCAAAATACTTACCCATAACAGTCTCCTTAATAAGTCAATTTCCGACACTGCTGCACTATTCTGTTGTGATTAGATTATATCACACATACAAAATGCAGTCAATATCATTTGTTGCTGAAAACAGCCGCCGGCTTACTGATAATTGCGGTCTTTCAGCGTATTTCGAAGCCGTAGTCCCCATGCACGGGAATGTTCTTTACACTCATGTTTTCTATACGCACAAAGGTGCCTTTTTCAATGGCGAGTATCATATCATCAATAGCTTTTTCAGTACCTTCGGCTTCCATTTCGACCGAGCCGTCATAACAATTTCTGACCCAGCCCGAAACCCCGAAATTCCGGGCCGCATAGTAAGCGCGGTATCTGAACCCCACGCCCTGTACCGAACCGTAAAATACTATATATCTGCGAATCCTGTCCATAAACAGACCGACTTCTTTCAATTTTTTTACACAATTACAAGTATATCACTATTATATAGAAATGTCAATGGCAAATGTCCAAAAACAGAAATCAATGCCGAGAACAGTTGTGCGAAATGACGAAAATGAATAAAAACCTTGACAACGGTAAATAATAGTGGTAAATTTATATTAGCACTCAAAGGCTCAGAGTGCTAAACAAGTATCATCTACCCCTTTGGTACAGAGAAAGGTTGTGTTTTCGTGGACGACAGAAAGCTGAAAGTCCTCGCTGCTGTAGTTGACGAATATATCAGAACCGGAGAGCCGGTCGGCTCAAAGACCATCTCCCAGCTCGAACACATCAGTGCATCATCAGCTACGATCCGCAACGATATGGCTGTGCTGGAGCAGCTCGGCTATCTCGAACAGCCGCATACATCTGCGGGCAGGATACCTACTTTCCTCGGATACAGACTCTATATCGACGAGCTTATGACTCTGCCGGAGCTGTCTGACGACGAAAAGAGAATGCTCGATGAAAAGCTCGGAGACATGGATACTCCCGAGGAGCTGCTGGTCCAGAATGCCGCAGCCGCCCTTACCGAGCTGACACAATGTGCTGTTGTGTCTACAAATTCGGCTCCGCGGTTTTCGGTAATATCCAAGGTCGAGGTGATCCCGACAGGAAAGCGTCTTTATGTCATCCTGCTGATAACCTCAAACGGCAGTATCAAAAACAAAGCCTGCCGCCTTGAATTCGACCTCAGTCACGAACAGCTCGATTTCTTTACCAGATATATCGACGAGAACCTCAGCGGCGTTTCCGTCAATGAGCTCTCGGAGGATATGCTTGATAAGATGATCGCCGCAGTATCTGCGTATATGGTTACGCTTTCGCCCCTCGTAAAGGGTATATGTGAGCTCTCGGAAAACCTGAAGCAACAGGAGCTTACCGTGAGCGGCGGAGAAAAGCTTCTCTCGTGCAATGACCTCGATAAAATGGAGGTCGTGCGGTTCATAGAGCATAAGCACGAGCTCACCGATCTGCTTGAGGATACCTTCAGCGGCATCCAGGTGAAATTCGGTGCAGGCGGCAACTTCGCAATAGGTAATTCAAGCATGATCGTATCAAAATACCGCAAAAACGGTGAGGATGCGGGCTCGCTCGGAATTATCGGCCCGATGAGAGTCGATTACAAAAAGATCATCCCCTATATCGAATACCTGACAGGTAAGATATCCGACAGGATGTCAGGCGATGATAACATTACAGTTACGGAGGCTGACGATTCCCGACAGCAGCCGCAGAAAGGAGCAGACATCAGTGGAGGATAAAAATATCGGCAACGAGCTTCCCGAGGAGGAGCTTTCAGAAGAACTCATCGAAGAAGAGATCGACACAGAGCTCAATGACGAGGACGATGCTGCAAGTGAATACAACGACAGTGCGGCTCAGTACGCCGAGCTTGAGGATGCCCTCGCAGAAGCAAATGATAAATATCTCAGACTCTTTGCTGAATACGACAATTACAGAAAGCGTACTGCAAGAGAAAAGGCGGACACTTACTCGAATGCCGCCGTTAAATGCGTAGAGAACCTGCTGCCGTTCATCGACAGCTTTGAACGTTCGCTCGAAGCTGAGTGCAGCGATGAAAATTTCAAAAACGGAATGAGCATGATATTCAATCAGCTCAAGGATTTCATGACAAAAATGAACGTCACCGAGATCGAAGCTCTCGGCGCGGAATTCGATCCGAATTTCCACAACGCCATCCAGCAGCTCGAGGATACCGACTACGCTGCCAATCGCGTATGTCAGGTATTCCAGAAGGGCTATATGCTCGGCGACAAGCTCATACGTCCCGCTATGGTGGCAGTCGCACTCTGACAGCCCTGAAAGCGGTTCATAGATCACAATTATCAACCCGTCCGAAAACGGACACCGTTATCTGACGGTATATATTATCAGGAGGAATTTATTATGGGAAAGACTATTGGTATTGACCTTGGTACTACAAACTCGTGCGTAGCTGTTATGGAGGGCGGTAACGCTGTTGTTATCCCCAACAACGAAGGCGCAAGAACTACACCTTCGGTTGTGGCATTCACAAATAACGGCGAACGTCTTATAGGTCAGGTCGCAAAGAGACAGGCGATCACAAACCACGACAGAACAGTGTCATCGATCAAGAGACACATGGGTTCAAATCATAAGGTTACTATTGACGGAAAGAACTACACTCCTCAGGAAATATCAGCAATGATCCTCCAGAAGCTCAAGGCTGATGCTGAGGCTTATCTCGGCGAAACAGTTACTGAGGCTGTTATCACAGTTCCTGCATATTTCACAGACTCACAGAGACAGGCAACCAAGGATGCCGGTCAGATCGCAGGTCTTACAGTAAAGCGTATCATCAACGAGCCTACTGCCGCTGCACTTTCATACGGCATCGACAAGGAAGAGGAGCAGACCATCATGGTTTACGACCTCGGCGGCGGTACATTCGATGTATCCATCATCGAAATGGGCGAGGACGTTCAGCAGGTCCTCGCAACAGCCGGCAACAACCGTCTTGGCGGTGACGACTTCGACCAGCGCATCATCAACTGGATCGTTGACGAATTCAAGAAGTCTGACGGAGTTGATCTCTCTCAGGACAAAATGGCTGCACAGAGACTCAAGGACGCTGCTGAAAAGGCTAAGATCGAGCTCTCATCGACCACAACTTCAAATATCAATATCCCCTTCATCACCGTTGACGCAACAGGTACTCCCAAGCACCTCGACCTCACACTCACACAGGCTAAGTTCAACGAGCTCACAGCCGACCTCGTTGAGTCTACAATGGGACCTGTAAGACAGGCTCTCAGCGACAGCGGTCTGAATATCAGCGAGATAAACAAGGTCCTCATGGTAGGCGGTTCTTCAAGAATCCCCGCTGTTCAGGAGGCTGTAAAGAAGCTCATCGGCAAGGACCCCTTCAAGGGCATCAACCCTGACGAGTGCGTAGCTCTCGGTGCTGCATATCAGGGCGGCGTTCTCAGCGGCGACGTTAAGAACGGTCTGCTCCTCCTCGACGTTACTCCCCTTTCACTCGGTATCGAGACAGCAGGCGGCGTTTGCACAAGAATGATCGAGAGAAACACTACCATCCCGACCAAGAAGTCACAGATCTTCTCGACCTACTCCGACAACCAGCCCGCAGTTGACATCAACGTTCTTCAGGGCGAGCGTGAATTCGCAAGAGACAACAAGCAGCTCGGTACATTCCGTCTTGACGGTATTGCTCCCGCTCCGAGAGGAATCCCTCAGATCGAGGTAGCTTTCGATATCGACCAGAACGGTATCGTTCACGTTTCCGCTAAGGACCTCGGTACAGGCAAGGAGCAGAACATCACTATCACCTCCTCAACAAATATGTCCAAGGACGACATCGAGAAGGCTGTCAAGGAAGCTGAGCAGTACGCTTCAGAGGACAAGAAGCGCCGTGAGGCTGTTGATACAAAGAATGAGGCTGAAAACCTCGTATTCCAGTGCGAGAAGGCTCTCGCTGACTTCGGCGACAAGGTTTCTCCCGACGAGAAGGCTGACATCGAGGCTAAGTCTACTGCGCTCCGCTCCGCTATCGAAGCTGACAACGCTGACGAGATAAAGTCCCTCAAGGACGACCTTCAGAAGGCATTCTACGACCTCTCTGCAAAGATCTATCAGCAGGCAAATCCGAACGGCGGCGGTATTGATCCCTCACAGTTCGCAAATATGGGCGGCGAGGCTGATACAAGCGCAAACGACGACGGAGTAGTTGACGCTGACTTCACAGAGGTATAATAAACAGGCAGTTAAACAAGACTTTTTAGGGCGAAGCTTCCTTCGCCCTAAAGGTGTATTTACAGGCAAAGGCAAGCACGTTTTTACAGCAGCTTCATAATTCATAATGTGTGATCCTGATCGTGAATTATGTGTTATGAATTACAATGATTGGAGAGTTGAATATGGCTGATAAAAGAGATTATTACGAGGTCCTCGGCATACAGAAGGGTGCTTCCGAGGACGAGATAAAAAAAGCCTTCCGTAAGAAGGCAAGAGAAAACCACCCGGACCTTCACCCCGACGATCCCTCGTATATTGAGAAGTTTCAGGAGATCAACGAGGCAAATGAGGTGCTCTCCGATCCTGAAAAACGTGCCAAGTATGACCAGTTCGGCCATGCAGGCGTTGATCCCAACTACGGCGGAGCTGACGGCTTCGGCGGTATGGGCGGCTTCGGAGATATGGGCGACATCCTCGAAAGTATTTTCGGCGGCTTTGGCGGTTTCGGCGGCGGAGCTTCACGCTCTAACGCAAACGCTCCGAGACGCGGCTCCGACATCCAGGAGCCTGTCACCATAAACTTCATGGATGCCTGCAACGGCAAGAAGCAGGAGATCAGACTCAACCGCATGGCGGCGTGTGATTCGTGCCACGGTTCAGGCGCAGATTCAGGGACTACCTTTGAGATATGTCCCGACTGTCAGGGACGTGGAAGTGTCAAATCCACACAGCGCACACCGTTCGGTGCCATCTCCTCAACAAAACCGTGTCCTCACTGCGGAGGCAAGGGCAAGATCGTGACCAATCCCTGCTCCAAGTGCCGCGGCATGGGCAGAGTGAGAATACAGAAAACCGTCACTGTTGACATTCCGGCAGGTATCGACGACGGACAGACCATCCGCCTCTCAGGACAGGGCGACTGCGGTATCAACGGCGGTCCTTCAGGCGATCTTCTCCTGAATATTTCGGTAAAGAATCATCCCCTGTTTACCCGTGAGGGATTCGACATACACTGCGATATCCCCGTTACTTATATGGAAGCTGTTCTCGGTGCGGATATTACCGTTCCGACCATAGACGGCGATGTAAGATACAGCATAAGCGAGGGAACTCAGAACGGCACCGTTTTTCGTCTCAAGGGCAAGGGCGTAAAGAAGGTCAACCGTCCCGAGCGCGGCAACCAGTACGTCAAGATATACGTTGAGGTGCCCAAAAATCTCTCCAAGAAGCAGAAGGAGCTGCTCCGCGCATACGAGAGCTCACTGACTGAAAAGAATTACGCAAAGCGTCAGAGCTTCTTTGAGAAAATAAAGGAAAAATTTGATTTCTGATAAAAAAAGCACACAAGGGGAGCCCCTTCGGCAAATCGCAGGTTACCGACATAAACCGCTGGTTTATCGCACGGTAGCCTGCTTTTTCCGTTAAGTGTAACTCGCCAAACTGTGTGCCCTTCTGTGCATTATGAGATCGGTGCAAGTATCGGGAAAAAGTTCCGCAATACGTAGAATATCATCAGAATTATTATTGCCCCTATCCAGAAAGCAGTCTGTCTCGGCATGAACCTGACTTTCTTTCCGCAAACGTCAAACACAAGCTCGGTGTAGAAGCCGAGTCCTGTCAGTCCGAGAAGAATGATGATAGGATTGTTTCTGAATGATATTATCGGATGCAGATGAAGAAGAGCCGTTACCGCTCTTGTGTTGCCGCATCCGGGACAGTGATAGCCTGTGACCTCATGGAAGACGCAAGGTCCGAGGTGTCTGCCTATCCATAGCACCGGCTCTCTGAAAATCCAGACAAGCGCGATAATTACCGGAACAGCGATAACTATCGCAAGCTTTGTCTTTTTTACTTTGTCCATTGAATGTCTGCGCTCTGTCAGCCGGCTATATTACGGATAATCAAAATGATAGCTATTATTACGCCGATAGCAGCTCCGATACCGCCTGTGATGATGCCTGCGAGAGCAAGCTTATCTCCGGGAAGCTTCTTATTCTTTGTAAGTATACCCGTAACGATAGCTCCTGCGCCGAAAAGAATATTCGGAATACCGGCAATACCGACAAGGCAGCAGCACGATGATACGATAGCCAGAATACCGCAAACGAGCGAAACGATAGCGAGGACCTTGCTGCCCTCCTGAACAGGTGCGCCGTCACTGTTATAGATAGCATTGGGCTGGATAGCGTTGTTTATAGCCTCACCAGCTCCGCTTACAGCATTGCCGATATTATCAGCGACCTTTTCGCCGAAGTTTCCGACAGCCTCAGCGGCATTTCCTGCTGTATCAGCAACAGCTTCAACAACATTTCCTGCGGTATCGGCAACAGCCTCACCAGCTCCGCTTACGGCATCGCTTACGTTTTCAGCAACATTGCTGCCAAAGTCTCCGACTGCTTCAACGGCATTTCCTGCTGTATCAGCAACAGCATCAACAACATTTCCTGCTGTATCGGCAACAGCCTCACCAGCTCCGCTTACGGCATCGCTTACGTTTTCAACGACATTGCTGCCGAAGTCTCCGACTGCTTCAACAGCATTCTCTGCTGTATCAGCAACAGCCTCAACAGCGTTTTCTGCTGTATCGGCAACAGCCTCAGCTGCGTTGTCAAGCTCTTCGGGAATACCTGTGGGATTGAATTTATTGTCTTCCATTGAATTTTCCTCCAAAATAAAAGTTTATACATACATGATACCATAATCTGCGGATAAAGTCAATACTGTCCACTACATATTGAGGCCATCCTGCGTATCGGAAATATCCGCCCGTTACAGCTTACAGCTTTGTGAAGAAACGCTGGTGCGACTTGAAGGTCTCGCCCGGCATTATCTCACGGTAGCCCGTAACATCAGCAGGCAGGCTGAGATTCGGAGCGTCTATCATTGCTGTCATCGGCTCAGGGCAGAAGTAGTGGTTGAAGCCGCGGTCATTCCAGATTATCCAGAATCCGTACTCGTCCGAAACTTCATAGCAGAGCTTCTTGCCGCTTGCAATGTCCTCGGCGATCACTCCGTGGAACTTCTCTCCGTCAAGCTCAGCATATTCGCCGAAGTACATATCATTGTCAACGACCTGCAATACAGGGCACTTGTTACCGTTTTTGTATTCGAGGTCCCACATCGTGAGAGCCTTGAACTGCTCTGTCGGGAGACAGCGTTCGTTGAGCTCACACTTCCTGCCTATCGGCACGGTAAGGCGTATGTCCTCCTCCTTTGCGCCGTCAACAAAAGGAGCGTTTATAGCAGTATGCGATGCTATTGATATCGGCATTGCAACCGCAGAGTTGTTCGTGAAGTGTATATTCTGCTCAAGTCCGTTCTCCGAAAGCGTGAACGTGTACTCGGCTACGAAGCGTATCGGCAGATACTTGAAGAACTCGTCATTCTCGTCATAGACGTAGCGTGTCTTTACCCATGCGCAGTTGCCGTCGGCATTGTGCTCAACGACCTCATGCACGCGCTTATGGATAAAGCCGTGAATATGGTTGTTGTACGGAGCTTTCTCGTTTACGGGAAGCTGATAGACAGCATCGGATGTCCTGAGAACGCCGTCTGCGAAGCGGTTCGGCAAATAGAGCGTAGGAAGTCCCCACACCTCTGCGGACTGCCTTATAACGTCCGCGTCGTTTTCGTCTGAGTAACGGAAGAACTCAAGACCGTTTTTGTTATCACGGAGACGAATAACGTTCGAGCCTATCTCGTAGGCTATCAGAGCTTCATAGCCGCCTGCACTGAGCTTAACGCAGGTCATGCCTCCCCAGTTGATGAGCTGTGTAGAATTTGCCATATACATCATTCCTTTCTTGGGAAAATGATCCCTAAAGCTGTCTTTTCAGGCAGCAATAATTACATTTTTTCAGCTGAACATTGCCAATATCCGGTCGAACACCTCTCCGACCTCCGTGTCCGCATCGGCAAGCCTGTCGAGCTCTTTTGCGGCGTAGAGCTCACGCGCGGCGGAGACTGCCCGCGGCAGGTACGCTTCAAACTTATCGAGCACCTTCGGGCTTGCTCCCTGCTCGATATATCGCAGCTCGCGGTAACTCTGCACAGTGAGCTGAACGAGCTCTACCTCGCCGAGCTCGAATGTGAAATCGAGCCGTTTTTCCGCGTAGTACGGCTCGCTCTCGGCGAGGTGTACCATACCGCAGTAAGGGTCGCGAGCGGCAGAGCGAAGATGCCTTATCCCCGCCATAACAGCCGTTCCCATGCACATAGGACACGGCTCCATTGTTGTATAGAGGGTGAGGCTGTGCAGGTCGCCGACGGAGGTGTCGAGCCGCCTCAGCAGATTCGCCTCGGCGTGCGATATACGGCGGTTTATCGTATCCGCTTCATTCGAGCGGTTGCGGTCGCGGAGCAGTATAGCGCCGCTTTCGTCGCAGAGCGCCGCACCTATCGGGACACTTCCCGTGCGGAAGGCTTCCCATGCCTCCTCAAAAGCTGCTCTCCACGGAGCAGGAACATCTTTCCACATATTCAGTACCTCGACTCTCTGCCGTACTGATTCGGCTTGTCCTCACCGTCAAAGCAGCATACCACCCATTCCCAGACAGTAAGTGCCAGCGGTATGATGCCGAGTCCGAACGCACCCAGAAAAGCAAGTGCCACCTGTAACGCCAAGAGCTTCGATTCTTCGCTGCCGAACACGGCTGCTATCACTATCAGGAGCACCACGCTGACAATAAGCTTCCACACCAAGACGGCTATTGCCTTTATCAGCGGCAATGTGCCCTTTCTGCCTGTATCGTGGAACCGCCTGAACGCCACTGAAAGTGACGGCAGGAAGAATACTGCTCCGGATATCATCGAACACGGCTTGAGAGGCAGTACAAAGTCAATAATTGTACAGCACAGTCCCACAATAGCAGTAAACAGGAACGCAAACCAGTATTCGCTTTGTGTCGAGCGTGTGCGGAAATTGACATAATTCCTGAAAAACAGCTTTATAGCTTCGCCAAATCCGACGTGCTTCGGTGAAACGTCAATGCTTGCGTACTGCGGAGCCGCCGGAACGTCACATCCAGCCATGATGTCCTGCTTCGCACCGCAGATCCGGCAGTATTTCGCTGTATCAGCTATATCACGGCAGCAGTTCTGACATTTCATATCATAAATCCCTCAGTCGATACGGTTTTCCATGTCCGTATATTCTCTCATGGGTGAGATAGCCTTGTATGCAGGGCGGATTATCTTGTTTGAGTTGATAAGCTCCTCTATGCGGTGAGCCGACCAGCCTGCGATACGTGATACTGCAAAAATAGGCGTAAACAGCTCATCAGGTATGCCGAGCATACGATATACGACTCCGCTGTAAAAGCCCACGCTCGCGCATACGCCCTTATCAATGCGCCTCTCCCCGCCAAGAACCCCGGGGGCAACACGCTACCCGAGAGAATAGAGTGCAAATTCATCGTGTCTGCCTTTTTCGTCACTGAGCTTTTCAACAAAGCTCTTGAACACCTTTGCACGCGGATCGGACTGCGAATATACCGCATGACCCATACCGTAAATGAGTCCTGCCTTGTCGAACGCTTCCTTGTGAAGCAGTCTGCGGAGATAACCGCGTACCTCCTCCTCGTCAGTCCAGTCCTTGACTTCTTTCTTCATGTCATCGAACATCATTGCCACCTTGATATTCGCGCCGCCGTGCTTCGGTCCTTTGAGCGAGCCGAGTGCCGCTGCTATCGCGGAGTAGGTGTCGGTTCCCGACGAGGATACAACGTGTACCGTAAATGTGGAGTTGTTTCCGCCGCCGTGCTCGGCATGGAGCACAAGTGCAAGATCAAGGATACGCGCCTCAAGCTCGGTGAAGCTCTTGTCGGGACGCAGCATATACAGCAGATTCTCGGCTATCGAGAGCTCGGGGCAGGGATCGTGAATGAAAAGGCTTCCGCCCTCGCTGCTGTACTTGTATGCGTTATAGCCGTATACCGCAAGTACAGGGAAAAGCGTTATGAGCTCTATACACTGTCGCAGAACATTCGGTATCGAAATGCAGTTTGCTTTGTCATCGTATGAATACAGCGCAAGAACGCTCTTTGCAAGGGTATTCATCATATTGTCACTGGGAGCCTTCATTATGACATCCCGCGTAAATGTCGGAGGGAGAGTACGGAAGCTCGCAAGAAGCTGTCTGAACTCCGCAAGCTCATGCTCGCTCGGCATAGCACCGAAAAGGAGAAGATACACGGTCTCCTCAAAACCGAAGCGTTTCTCCTTGATAAAACCGTCAACGATGTCCTCAACATCAATGCCGCGGTAGTAGAGCTTTCCGTCGCCATGATTGGGCATACCGTCACCCATGTCGAGAACCTTGATGGTACTGATATTCGTAAGACCTGCAACAACGCCGTTACCGTTGATGTCGCGGAGTCCGCGTTTTACATCATACTGCGTGTAGAGCTCAGGGTCGATTCTGTAACTGTCAATGGAAGACTCTGCAAGCCTTGCAATTTCCGGAGTTATCTCTGAGAAGTTGTAATTCATTTCTGTCATCGTCCTTTCACATCTATATGGATACTGATATGTATTATATTATAACATATTCCACAAAAAATGTCAAGGACAGGTACGGAAAATGATACGATACAGGCAAATCCGTCACGAAATAAAGCAATCAGACTTTTGGTGAAAAAGCACAAATATCGACCTGTAAACTGTGCATATTGTACTTGACATTAATAAATGTATATGATACAATGCTTTATGGCGGAGATTTGCCGGATATTGGTTTTGGGGATGACTCCGCCGAAAGACATGAAAGGAGCAGACAATGATAACAAAAATTCTGTCATACGTCGGCAAGTACTGGAAACAGTCAGTGCTTTCGCCGCTTGCAATCATGGGAGAAGTCGCCATGGAGGTGCTTATCCCGTTCGTAATGGCGGCAATAATAAACAACGGAATATCCAAGGGAGACATCGGATATGTAGCCAAAATGGGCGGACTTATGGTCTGCATGGCACTCGTATCGCTGTTCTTCGGCGCTGTCGCAGGACGCTTCAGTGCAGTCGCGGCAGTCGGCTTTGCCAAGAACCTCCGCAGCGCACTTTTCAAGAAGGTGCAGTCCTTCTCGTTCTCGAATGTGGATAAGTTCTCGACCGCATCGCTGACAACACGTCTCACCACCGATGTCACCAACATCCAGAACGCATATATGATGTTCATACGAACAGCCTTCCGTGCACCGATAATGCTTGCTTTCGCGCTCGCTATGGCTCTGAAGATGAATATGCGCCTCTCGCTGGTTTTCCTCTGCGCTATCCCGCTCATACTGATAGGAACGGTCATCATTCTCACGACCGCTCATCCGCGCTTCAAGGCAATGCTCACACGCTATGATGACATGAATGCAAGAGTTCAGGAAAACCTCGTAGGCATCCGCACAGTCAAGGCTTTTGTGCGTGAGGACTACGAAAAGAAAAAGTTCACAGACAACACCGAGGCTGTCCGCGCAGCTCAGGTCCGCGCAGAGAAACTGATTATCGTTTCAATGCCTCTCATGCAGCTCGTAATGTACGCGAGCATAATCGCCATACTCTGGTTCGGAAGCCACATGATAGTCGGCGGCTCTATGGAGATCGGCGACCTCACAAGCTTTATCACATACGTTGGTCAGATACTTATGTCGCTGCTCATGCTGTCATTCCTCTTCATGATGTTCGTTATCTCACGCGCATCGATACAGCGTATCTATGAAGTGCTCATGGAGGAGCCCGACATCTGTTCTCCGCAGGAGGCTGCAAACGAGGTCGCTGACGGCTCTGTCTGCTTCCGCGGCGTAAGCTTCAGCTACTTCAACGATATGAACAACCTCGCTCTCGACCACATCGACCTTGATATAAAATCAGGAGAAACCATCGGTATCATCGGCGGAACAGGCTCGTCCAAGACCTCGCTCGTTCAGCTTATACCGCGTCTCTACGACACCACAGAGGGTGAAGTTCTTGTAGGCGGAGTGAACGTACGCGATTACGACATAAAGACTCTCCGCGACAACGTTGCAATGGTGCTCCAAAAGAACGTGCTCTTCTCAGGCACTATCAAGGATAACCTCAGATGGGGCGATCCCAACGCCACGGACGAGGAAATACAGGACGCCTGCAGATCGGCGTGCGCACACGATTTCATCATGGGCTTCCCCGACGGCTATGACACCGACCTCGGACAGGGCGGCGTTAATGTGTCCGGCGGACAGAAGCAAAGGCTCTGTATCGCAAGGGCTCTGCTCAAAAAACCGAAGATTATCATTCTTGACGATTCAACAAGTGCTGTTGATACTGCTACCGACAGCAGCATCAGAAAGGCTTTCCGCGAGAAGCTCTCCGATACGACGACGTTCATCATCGCTCAGAGAATATCATCCGTACAGGATGCCGACCGCATAATCGTCATGGACGATGGCAAGATCACCGACATAGGCACACACGACGAGCTTCTCGTCAGCAGTCCTGTATACCGCGAGGTATACGACTCCCAGCAGAAAGGAGCTGATGAATAATGCCGCCTAAAAAGAATATGAAGCCCGTGCAGAAGCCTGCGAATACGGGAAAGACGATCAAGCGCATATTCAGCTATATGTACGGCTTCAAGCTCCATTTTGCTTTTGTCGTGCTCGGCGTTGCACTCAGTTCGGCTGCCGCTGTCGCAGGAAATGCTCTGCTCAGTCCGCTCATCGACAACCTCAAGGACGCGCTCAGCAACGGAGAGTGGAATAAACACGGCTTCTTTGCTGCACTTATTGCAATGATATGCGTCTATGCAACAGGAGCTTTCGCTTCGTTCCTGTACCAGCGCATAATGCTGAAGATCTCAACAACGACGCTCAAGCGTATCCGTGACGACCTCTTTACCAAAATGGAGGCTCTCCCGATAAGCTACTTCGATAAGCATACTCACGGCGAACTTATGTCGCTTTATACAAACGACACCGACACCCTCCGCGAAATGCTCAGCAACAGTATCGCACAGTGCATCAGCTCAGCTATCACTATCATCGGCGTATTCATAATGATGGTGCTTTATAGCTGGATACTGACGATAATCGTTCTCGTGATGCTCGTGCTCATCATCTTTGTCATAGGCACTGTCGGCAAGCACAGCAGCAAGGGCTTCGTTGCACAGCAGAAGGCTCTCGGTGCTGCAAACGGCTACATTGAGGAGTTCATCGACGGTCAGAAGGTCGTTAAGGTGTTCTGCCACGAGGATGCCGCAAACGAGGAGTTCGAGAAGCTCAACGAGGAGCTCTGCACAGCTTCCACAAAGGCTCACACATTTGCAAATATCCTCATGCCGATAATGAACAATCTCTCCTACCTCCACTACGCTGCAACAGCTATAGTCGGCGGTATCATGACTGTTAAAGGCTTCGGAGGAATGACCATAGGCAAGCTTGTATCCTATCTCCAGTTTACAAGACAGTTCGCACAGCCGATAACTCAGGTATCCCAGCAGCTCAACGCTGTTCTGACAGCTCTTGCAGGTGCGGAGAGGATATTCAATGCCATCGACACCGAACCCGAGGCTGACGAGGGCTACGTAACTCTCGTTCCTGCTGAGATAGGCGAGGACGGCAGCATCAGGGAGTCCGACAAGCGCACAGGCCGCTGGGCTTGGAGACACCCCCATAAGGCTGACGGTACCGTTACCTATACCGAAGTCCGCGGAAACGTTGAGCTTGATGATGTGTACTTCGGCTATGAGCCTGAAAAGACCGTTCTCAACGGTATCAGCCTCTACGCAAAGGCAGGACAGAAGATCGCCTTTGTCGGCTCTACCGGCGCAGGCAAGACCACAATCACAAACCTGATTAACCGCTTCTATGACGTTCCTGACGGAAAGATACGTTATGACGGTATCAACATTAACAAGATCAAGAAGCGCGACCTTCGCCGCTCGCAGTCGATAGTTCTTCAGGATACCCACCTCTTTACAGGCACGGTAATGGAGAATATCCGCTACGGAAAGCTCGATGCGACAGATGAGGAGGTCTACGCTGCTGCCAAGCTCGCAAACGCCGACTACTTCATCACCCACCTTGAAAACGGCTACCAGACCATGCTCACGGCTGACGGCGCAAATCTCTCTCAGGGACAGCGTCAGCTCCTTGCGATAGCAAGAGCGGCAGTCGCAGATCCGCCCGTGCTTATCCTTGACGAGGCTACAAGCTCGATAGATACGCGAACTGAAGCTCATATCGAAAAGGGTATGGATTCGCTCATGGAGGGCAGAACAGTATTCGTAATAGCTCACCGCCTCTCCACAGTCAGAAATGCAAAGGCGATAATGGTCCTCGAAAACGGCAGGATAATCGAACGCGGCGACCACAACGCTCTCATTGCTATGCGCGGCAAATATTACCAGCTCTACACAGGTATGTTCGAGATGAGCTGATATATGCAGAAAAATATACCGCTTCACAAGGGAAACTCTTATGGAGCGGTATTATTGTGTTAAAATCCGATAACATTTTGATTAATATCTGCTTAAAACAGGCATATTTATACAATAATCGTTTCACAGAGGGTGAAAGTTTGTCTATATAGCACCTTGCTTTTTCAGCAATAATTGTGTATCATATTATTGACCGCAGACGGCTCCTCCCTCTTTTACGGTGCCGTTCTGCAAAAATCCGAAATGAAAGAGGTAATTACCATGAAGAAATTTATCGCGTGTATGCTCATGTCTGCAGTGGTCTGCGGAGCATTCGCTTCTTGCGGAGACAAGAACGAAAGCTCCAAGCAGGAGGCAACCACCGAAGCATCCTCGGAAGCGACCACCGAAGCTGTCTCAGCAGAGGCTATCACTGAAGCTCCGTCGGCTATCAGCGCTGAGGACCTCGACCTCGAGGACACTGTTGTTGCTCAGTCGGGAGATGCGTATCTTGCTATCGTTGATGGTCAGTGGTGGATTCAGTACTGGGGCGGAGAGGATCCTACAAAGGATTATCTCACCTACAATGCAGGCGTTCCGACCATTACAGGCAACGGCGACTACACTGTAAGCGTTACAGCCGATACAAAGGGCTTCCGCTACGATACAACAGGCTCGCCCGATGACCAGTATGTCCCCAGCGGACTCCAGTTCGTGGCTGTTATGATTAAGGACGGCGAAACCAAGTTCCCCGGAGCTGTTATAACAGTCAATTCCGTAGTTGTTGACGGCAAGGAGCTTACTCTTGACGGTAAGGCATATACCTCCTCCGATGACGGACAGGAGACAAGAGCAAACCTCTACAACCAGTGGGTGAGCAAGGATAACATCCCCAAGGATGCACGTTCAGCAGACGGAAAGCTCTATGAGGGCGAAGGCGATGCGGCAGCTCCCGCAGGCTTTATCGGCGGCTATTCACCGCAGTCCGTGAATCCCGATGATTTTGCAGACGGCTGGACAAATGTTGAAGTAAACTTCACTGTTTCCGGTATCGCTGAATAAACAGTTCTGCACCAACTATACATAAAAGAATACCGAGCCTGAAAGGGGGATCACCTTTTCAGGCTCGGTTTTTTAGATGAAGCTTTGAAATTTCATCCTCTATATGATGCTGAAAAACAGATTTGCCGTCATGCACAGCAATACTCCGACTGCCGTGGGAAGAACGAAGCTCACCGCCGTCCACTTCATACTGCCTGTCTCCCTGCGTATCGTCATACAGGTCGTTGCACACGGGAAATGGAACATGGTAAATATCAGCATACAAACTGCCGTACGCAGTGTCCAGCCATTTGCGGCAAGAAGTTCACGGAGCTGCAGTGTGCTGTCCATATCCACAAGGCTTCCGTGCGCAAGATACGCCATGAGAATTATCGGCACCACTATCTCATTGGCAGGAAATCCGAGAATAAACGCGAGCAGTATCACTCCGTCAAGCCCCATCAGCCGCCCGACAGGCTCAAGCACTCCTGAAAATAGCATGAGCAGTGTCTCACCCGATATTTTCACATTCGCCATGAGCCAGATGAGCAGTCCGCAGGGAGCGGCTGCTGTACACGCTCTCCCGAGGACAAATACAGTTCGGTCAAACAGTGAGCGCACCAGCACCTTCCCGACCTGCGGTCGGCGGTACGGCGGAAGCTCCAGCGTGTACGAGGACGGTGCGCCGCGCAGCACAGTCACCGCAAGCAGCTTTGATACGAGCAGAGTCATAACAACGCCTGACAGTATCACAAGTCCGAGCACGCCGCCCTGCATAGCTAACGAAAATGTGCCGTCAGATGTAATGACGAACATTGTAATGACAGCTATAATGACAGGAAATCTGCCGTTGCACGGGACAAAGCTGTTCGTGAGAACGGCTATGAGACGTTCCCGCGGCGAGTCGATTATACGGCAGCCCGTAACTCCGCAGGCATTGCAGCCAAGTCCCATCGACATCGTTATTGCCTGTTTGCCGCACGCTCCTGCACGCCTGAAGCAGCCGTCGAGGTTGAACGCGATACGCGGAAGATAGCCCATATCCTCCATAAGTGTGAACAAGGGAAAGAATATCGCCATCGGCGGCAGCATTACCGATATTACCCATGTCAGCGTGCGGTATACGCCCTGCACAAGCATATCTTCAAGCAGTTCGGGAACTCCTGCTTTGTGCATAGCTGAGGTGATAAAACAGCCTGCCTTGTCAAATAATGCACTGAGCAGCTCTGATGGGTAATTTGCGCCTACCACTGTCAGCCACATCACAACAAGAAACAGCATAATCATCACTGGAATACCTGTAACACGGCTGAGAAAAATACGGTCGAGAAAGCGGTCGCGTCTGTATGGCACGTCAGAAGAACATGAAACAACTTCTGACGCTATCTTTGCCGCAAGGCTTGAGAAAGCTGCCGTTACCTCATCAGATATGCGCTCTCCGCTGTATCCTGCTGATTCTAAACGTGACAGCAGACTGCTTAGCTGCTCACCACGCTGAATGCTGACAGCTCCGTGCTTCTCTGCCTCGGAAATAACGCCGCTGTCGCCCTCCATTATACGCAGAGCCACTGCCATACGTGAGCTTCCGTCAATCAGCTCCGCAAGCTCTGCTGCGGCTTCCTCTATCTCATTCGGAAGCTCTATATGCACTGAGAGTGTCGAAGGCTCCGAACCCATGACCTTAGCAACAGCCTCCCTCAGCTCGCTCATACCTGTACCGTTTCGTGCTGCAGCAGCAATCACAGGAACTCCAAGCAGCTCCGAAAGATTCACCGTATCAACTGTGATACCCTTGCAGGCAGCCTCGTCAATAAGATTCACGCACACGACAGTCCGCGGAATGACAGATATGACCTGAAGTGCAAGACTGAGATTCCGTTCAAGGCAGGAAGCATCACATACTACGACAGCCGCATCAGCTCCGCCGAAGCATATATAATCACGGGCCGTCTGCTCCTCGGCTGAGCCAGACAGAAGCGAATATGTACCGGGAATATCGGCGAGCGTATAGTCTCTGCCATTATAGCTGTAAGTACCCTCCGCGAGAGAAACCGTCTTGCCCGACCAGTTGCCTGTATGCTGCTTTGCGCCTGTCAACGCGTTGAACACTGTCGATTTGCCTACATTTGGATTGCCTGCCAACACCACAAGCGCGCTTTTCTCCCTCATAAAAATCACCCCATTCTCTCAAATATATGAGAAAACAGGGTGGAAAATTACTGTAACACTTCAATTAAACGGTTATACATATATAATAAGAAAAGCTCCACCCTCTTGGATGGAGCTTAATTGTGCTGGCACAGATCTACTTTTCCGGGCCGTCACCAGCCGAGTATCATCGACG